>NZ_ALCB01000128.1:0-773 GCF_000282935.1 Actinomyces sp. ICM39 | reverse complement strand
GTCGTGGGCACGCTCGGCCTCAGCTCGGGCGGCCTGCGCGGCCGACTGTGCGCGAGCCAGCTCCTGGGCTTCCTTGGCGCGCTGTGCGTCTTCCTCGCGCAGGGCCTTCAGGGCGTCGTTCGCCTCGCGAATACAGCGGTCCAGGTCGGCGTTTGCCTCGCTGAGCTGCTCGGAGACCTCGGCCATGCGGGCTTGGGCGGCCTCGGCCTGCGCGCACGCCTCCTCGTAGTCTGCGCGCACGGAGAGCACGGAGGAGGCCTGGCGGCCGCCCTCCACCGACCAGGAGCGCAGCACGTCGCCGCCCGACGTGACGACGGCGCGCACGCCGGGCACGTCCAGCACGGCCACAGCGGTCTCAAGCGAGCATGCGACTATCCCGTCCAGCAGGGAAGCCAGCGGCGCGGCGGCCCCCTCGCAGGCGACGACGTCGGCAAGCCACGTCGCGCCCTCGGGCAGCTCGGCGCGGACGGCCCCGCTGATTCCATCCACGGGACCGTCGGAAGGGCCGGAAGAATCAGAGGCCACGACGAGCCGCAGCGAGCGCCCTGCCGCGCGGGCGGCATCCAGCTCGCCCAGGCCTCGGGCGAGGGAGTCGACGACGACGGCGTCGGCGAAGGGTGCCAGAGCGGCGGCGACGGCATCCTCGAAACCGGGTGTGACGTGCAGCAAGGGCGCGACCTGGCCAAGCACCCCGGGGCGTCCCAGCAGCTCGGCGGTGCCGTCCTCGGGGGCGAGCAGCTGCTCGAGCGCGTCGCGGCGCGCCTCCCAGCGCG
>NZ_ALCB01000127.1:0-4696 GCF_000282935.1 Actinomyces sp. ICM39 | reverse complement strand
GCTCGCGGCGCGGACGACTCGCGGGCGGGCCGCCGTCCACGGCGCAGCCCGGCCTGACACAACACGCGGCACCCGGAATACCAGCGGCACCACACAGGAAGTAAAAACGCAGAAGCCCAACGAAAAGTGCCCACATAAACAACGGCATTCACAGCTTCACAGCAACACTCCGAAAAGTCATATGAGAAATATGAGAGCTTCATAGGTTCTTCATAGGGTCGCGTGGGGAAATTGGTGCATCGACAAAAGGAGACACCAATGACCGCCCTGATTCTGATCGCTATTGACCTGGTTGCCATGGCCGCTCTCGTGTTCGGCCTGTACTTCCCACGGCACCGCCGCGCTGACCTGGTCGCAGCCTTCCTCGGTGTGAATGTCGGCGTCCTCGCCGTCACGATCATCCTCGCGAACTCGACTGTGAGCGCGGGCCTCGGCCTCGGCCTCTTCGGTGTTCTCTCGATCATCCGACTGCGTTCGGATCAGATCTCGCAGACGGAAATCGCCTACTACTTCGCGTCGCTGGCCCTGGGCCTGCTGACGGGCATGTCCTCGGCGGTGACCCCGCTGCTGGGAGGCCTCATCGCGCTGATCCTCGCGGCATTGGCCTTCGGTGACTCGAAGCTGGTCTTCGGCCGCTACACCTCGCAGACCGTCCAGCTGGACCGCGCGATCGCCGACCCCGCCGAGCTGAAGGCCGCCCTCGAGCAGCGCCTGGGCGCGTCCGTCGCCTCGGTGAATGTCGTCAAGCTCGACCTCGTGAACGACCTGACCCTCGTGGACGTGCGCTCGAAGGTCGCCTGACCCGCCGGCCCGCTGGTCCGGCCAGCCAGTCCGGCCCGCCAGCCGACACCACCGCCACCCCGCAGACCGCCACTACCAAGGACACGACTCATGAACGCCACCCTGAACTCGATTCTCGCCGACCTCGACGCGATCGGCCTCGATGACCTGAATAAGCGCGCGGCGATGCTGACCCGAGTGGACCGCAAGTACGCGCTGGACGCGGCCACGGCCTCGGCGATTCTGAGTCATCTCCCTGAGGACACAAAGGTCCTGCAGATAGACGGCCAGGTGTCCCAGGGCTACGCCTCCACCTACTACGACACACCCGACATGGATTCGTACCTGCTGACTGCGCTCAAGCGCCGCCGTCGCTTCAAGGTCCGCACCCGCTCCTACCTCTCGTCGAGCGCGTACTTCCTGGAGGTTAAGACCCGCGGCCCGCGCGGCGTGACCGTCAAGAAGCGTATGCCGATCTCGTGGGACGAGGCCGGGGCCCCTCTCGCGGGTGAGCGCCGCACGTGGGTGGCTGGCAAGGTTGAGAAGACGGGATATGGCCACCTGGTGCCTGCCCTCGAGCCGGTCCTGGCTGGGTCCTATGAGCGCAACACCCTGCTCCTGCCCGGTGGCGTGGGACGCGCGACGGTGGACACGGGCCTGAAGTGGCGCTCGCTGCGCACGGACGGCACGGAGATTGCCCGCCCCGACCTGGTCATCATCGAAACGAAGTCGGGTGCGACTCCTTCGATCGTCGACCACCTCCTGTGGGAGGGCGGCGTGCGACCCGTGAAGATCTCCAAGTATGGGACCGCGATGGCCGCCATGCACCACCTGCCCGCGAACAAGTGGCACCGCACGCTGGATCGCTACTTTCACGAATACGTGGAGGTCCCCGAGCTCGCGTACTCCGCGCCCCTCGCGATGGCGGCCTGACAGGCCTCATAACGGCGCCCGCGGTTTCGAACGCACGTGAAACGCAAGCGCTGAGCATAAGAAACACAAGCTTTAATCACACGAAAGAGACAGACACATGAAAGCCCTGCAGAAAATCTGGACCCCCGCCCGGACGATCGGTGCGATCGCTCTCGTCGGAACGCTGGCGCTGGGAGCCTGCGGCGCCTCGGGCGTCACCTCCTCCGGCTCCGGCTCCATCACGGCCACCGCGACCGTCGCCGCCGCCGGAACCAACGGCGACACGACCGCGCCGCCCACCGCGGCCGACGCCCTGGCCTCGAACTCGAAGGCCTCCTACGTGAAGGACAGCGACTGGAAGGCCTCGGACGCCGTCGACGTGACGCTCAGCGGCACGACCGCGACCTCCTCGTCCGACGCCGTGAGCGTGAGCGACGGCGTGCTGACCATCTCCAAGGCCGGCGTCTACAAGCTCAGCGGCTCCTTCACAGGCAAGGTCGTCGTGGCCGCAGGGTCCGAGGACCAGGTCGTCCTGATCCTCGACAACGCGACCATCACCTCCTCGACGGGCGCCGCGATTGAGGCGACCAGCGGTGACGACCTCGTCCTGTCCCTCGAGGGCACGTCGACGATCACCGACGGAACCTACACCGGCACCGAGGACGCGAACGCCGCGATCTACGCCGACATGGACCTGACGATCACCGGCTCGGGCACGCTCAACGTGACCTCCGGCGCCTCGGACGCGATCACCTCCAAGGATGACCTGTACGTCCTGAGCGGCACGATCAACGCCACCGCCTCGGACGACGGCCTGCGCGGCAAGGACTCCCTGACGATTGCCGGCGGCACCGTCACAGTGAACTCCGGCGGCGACGCCCTCAAGTCCGACCAGGACAACGACGACACCAAGGGCTACGTCAACATCGCGGACGGCACCGTCACCCTGACCTCGGGCGGCGACGGCATCGACGCGTACACCGACGCGATCGTCACCGGCGGCACCCTGTCGATCACCTCGGGCGGCGGCACCTCGGCCGGCAAGCCCTCCACGGGCTCGACCAAGGGCATCAAGGCTCAGACCTACATCATCGTCGACGGCGGCACGACCACCATCGACGCCGGGGATGACGCTATCCACTCCAACGGTGCCCTGCGCCTGAGCTCCGGCATGATCACCGCCGCCTCCGGCGACGATGGCGTGCACACCGAGGTCGCGGCCGTCCTGGATGGCGCAACCGTGACCGTCACGCAGTCGAACGAGGCGCTCGAGGGTGGCCTCATCACGATCTCTGACGGCACCGTCGACCTGACCTCGAGCGACGACGGCATCAACGCCTCAGGCTCGATTACTGTCGAGGCCGGCCTGGCCGCCAACGCCGAGTCCAGCTCGGACTCCGCGACCACCACCGACACCACCACGACCACCACCCAGCAGATGGGCCCCGGTGGAATGGCTGACGGCGGCGGCTCGATGGAGGACACCGGCGAGCAGCTCACCATCACCGGCGGCACCGTGACCGTCAACGCGAACGGCGACGGCCTCGACTCCAACGGTTCGCTGACCATCAGCGGCGGCACGACGACCGTCTACGGCCCGGCGTCTGGCGCGAACAGCAGCCTCGACAGCAACGGTGCCATGAGCATCACGGGTGGCACGGTCATCGCCTTCGCGACCAACGAGATGGTGGAGACGCCGACCACGACCGACGGCCAGGGCTGGGTCTCCGCCTCTGCGACTGGCTCCGCCGGATCCACGGTGACGATCACGGACTCCTCCGGCTCCGTCCTGGGCACCTACACCTCGCTCAAGGCCTTCGGTAACGTCATCTACTCGACCTCCGGCATGACCAACGGCTCCACCTACACGGTGAGCGTCGACGGCACTGCCACAGAGGCGACCGCCGGCCAGGGCGGCATGGGGATGGGCGGACAGCCCCCGGCCGGCGGTCCGGAACAGGGTGGCCAGCCGCCGGCTGGCGGTCAGCCCCCGGCGGGCGGTCCGGGTCAGGGCGGTCAGCCCCCGGCCGCACCCCAGGGCTGAGGCTTCCTGAATAGTGCGCCCCGCGTGATTGTCGACACGCGGGGCGCACGCCTATACCTGCGCTGCCTCTTCATCGACGAGGCCTCGGCCGGAATCTTACGGGCACGCCGTCACTCGCCACCCCTGGGATCAGCGCAACTAAACTGGAACCAGAGGACGAGGCCCCGGCCTCGTCGATCACAACGAAAGGATCCCTCATGCTCCCCTCCGAGAAGCTCGCCGAGCTCGGCCTCGAACTGCCCGCCGTCGCCACCCCCGTCGCCGCGTACGTGCCCGCCGTTATCGACCGTGGCGTCGTGCGCACCTCCGGCCAGATCCCCGTCGTGAACGGCGAGCCCGTGTGCATCGGCGCGGTCGGCGAGGACGGCGCGGACCCCGAGGACGCCAAGGACGCGGCGCGCGTGTGCGCCCTCAACGCCCTGGCCGCGGCGGCCTCCGTCGCGGGCGGCATCGACAACCTCGCGGGAGTCGTGAAGGTCGTGGGCTTCGTGTCCTCGCGCCCCGACTTCTACGGACAGGCCGGCGTCATCAACGGCGCCTCCGAGCTGTTCGGCGAGATCTTCGGCAGCCAGCACGCGCGCAGTGCCGTGGGCGTCGCCGCGCTGCCTCTCAACGTGAGCGTCGAGGTCGAGGCCGAGTTCCTCATTAAGTGAACGCGCGTGCGCGGCTGAGGCATGCCTACACTGGGTAAGGTTCGCTGAAATGGCCCGTCGGGCCGAAGGATAAGGAAAAGACATGACTGACCGTCAGATGTTCAAGCTGGTTGACGCCAACACCGTCCCTTCCAAGGATGGCGGCTGCGGTTGCGGCTGCGGTGGCGAGGGTAAGAAGGCACGCGCCGAGCAGGCCCCCGTCGAGCAGGCCCCCGAGCAGGGCGGCTGCGGCTGCGGCGGACACGGCCACGGCGCTGAGGCTGCCGAGGTCCCTGCCGAGCAGGCTCCCGCCGAGCACGCTGGTTGC
>NZ_ALCB01000126.1:0-8566 GCF_000282935.1 Actinomyces sp. ICM39 | reverse complement strand
CGAGCTGCGCACCCAGGTGGAGGCCGCCGAGTCCGCCCCGGCACCCGAGGCCCCCGCAGCCGAAGCACCCGCAGCCGCCCCGGCCTCGTCCCCGGCCCCCAGCGGCGAACTGTCGACTTTCGCCACCCAGATCCAGGGCGCCTACTCCTGGGACGTTCCCGCTGTCACGATCGGCACGCTCATTGACAACGGTGCGCGCGTGCCCGGCGTGAGCGCCAAGATGCCGCTGCCCATGTTCAACCGTCACCTCCTGGTCGCCGGCGCGACGGGCACGGGCAAGACCCGTACCCTCCAGCTCCTCGCCGAGGGCCTGTCCGCGAACGGCTCCTCCGTCCTCCTGTGCGACGTCAAGGGCGACCTGACGGGCCTGGCCGAGGCCGGCGTCAGCTCCGAGAAGCTCCTGAGCCGCACCGCGGCCAACGGTCAGGACTGGGCCGCGTCCCAGTTCCCGATCGAGCTGCTGAGCCTGGGTGGCGCGGATTCGCAGTTCCCGGGTGTGCCCGTGCGCGCCCAGATCTCCGACTTCGGCCCGATCCTGCTCGCCCGCGCGCTCGCACTCAACACCACGCAGGAGCAGGCCCTCCAGCTGATCTTCGCGTGGGCGGACGGCCAGGGCCTCGAGCTCATCGACCTGCCCGACCTGCGCGCCGTCATCTCCTTCCTGACCTCGGATGAGGGCAAGGACGAGCTGGCCACGATCGGCGGCGTCTCCAAGGCCACCGCCGGCGTCATCCTGCGCGCCCTGACCGCGCTCGAGTCCCAGGGCGGCGGCCAGTTCTTCGGCGCCCCCGGCTTCGACACGGCCGACCTCATGCGCATGGATTCCACTGGCCGCGGCATCATCTCCCTGCTCGGCGTCGGCGACATCTCCACGCGCCCGGCGCTGGTCAGCGCCGTCATCATGTTCCTGCTCGCCAACCTCTTCTCCACCCTGCCCGAGGTCGGCGACGTCGAGCGCCCCAAGCTCGTGTTCTTCTTCGACGAGGCGCACCTGCTGTTTGCCGACGCCACCAAGGAGTTCGAGCGTCAGGTCGTCCAGACCGTTCGCCTCATCCGTTCCAAGGGCGTGGGCGTCGTCTTCGTGACGCAGACCCCCAAGGACATCCCCTCCGACGTCCTCGCCCAGCTCGGTTCGCGCATCCAGCACGGCCTGCGCGCCTCCACCCCCGACGACTTCAAGAAGCTCAAGGCCACGGTCCAGACCTTCCCGAAGACGTCCCTGGAGCTCGACGAGGTCCTCACCACCCTGGGCACCGGCGAGGCCGTCGTGACCGTCCTGGATCCGAAGGGTAACCCCACCCCGGTCACCCCCGTGGGCATCTGGGCACCCGCCTCCGTCATGGGCCCCGCATCCGCCGACACGGTCGCGCGCATCAACCAGTCCAGCGTCATCATGGGCCGCTACCGCGACGCCGTGAACCCGGACTCAGCCGAGGAGAAGCTCGAGCGCCGCGCCGCCGAGGCCCAGGCAGCCCGCGAGGAAGCCATCGCCCAGGAGGAGGCCGCCAAGGAGGCCGAACGCCTACAAAAGGAGGCTGAGAAGGAAGCCGAGCGCGCCGCCAAGGAGGCCGAGAAGGCCGCCGCAAAGGAAGAAGCCGCCCGCCAGAAGGAAATGGAGAAGCTGCGCCGACAGGTCGAGAAGCAGCAGGAGAAGGAGGAGGCCGCCCGCCAGCGCGCCGCCGAACGCCGCACCCGCCAGGTCGAAAACGTCCTCGGGTCCGTCCTGCGCACCGCCGGCCGCGAGATCACGCGCTCCATCTTCGGCACGCGCAAGCGCTGACCCTTCCGATTTTTCGGCACGAGGCCGGGGCTCAGGACTCTTTTCGGGGAGTTCGGCCCCGGCCTCGTCTCACAGTGCGGCCATTGTGCCAAGAAACGGCAAAGTGGAGTAAGCTCCATCGCAATCGACCAATTTGAGCGGGAGACCCTGATGCGTATCGGATTCATCGGAACGGGAGCCATGGCCCAGGCCATCGCTCGCGGTGCCGTCGCGTCCGGCGTCGATCCCGCAACCTTGGTCTTCTCCAACCGCACGGCCACCAAGGCCTGCGACCTCGCCGACGAACTCGGCGCGACCGCCGCGTCCTCGAACGCGTCCCTGGCCCGCCAGGCTGACATCGTCATCCTGGCCGTCAAGCCCAAGGACCAGCGCGCGGTCATCAAGGAGATCTCGCCCATCGTGGTCGGTCGCACCGACGTCTGCGTCGTCTCCCTGGCGGCGGGGCGCACCCTCGACCAGATCACCACTGACTTCGGCGCGGGCATCCCGCTCGTGCGCGTCATGCCGAACGTCGCGGCAACCGTCGGGCAGTCCATGACTGCCCTGACGGCCACGCGCGCCACCGACGCACAGGTATCAGCCGTCCGATCCCTCATGGATTCGGTCGGCCGCACCATCCTCATTGATGAGGACTATTTCCCCGTGTTCCAGGCCCTGGCCTCGTGCTCTCCGGCCTGGTATTTCCAGATTGTTGATTCTTTCGCCCGCGCTGGTCTCAAGCACGGCCTGTCCAAGGACAGCGCCGTCGAGATCGCCGCACAGGCGATGGCGGGAGCCGCTGCACTGCTCCTCGCTGAGCGCGAGGCGGGCACGATCCCCGCGCAACTCATTGATCGGGTGACGAGCCCCGGCGGCACCACAATCGCAGGATTGCTGGCCGCCGAGGAAGGTGGTTTGTCGACCGCACTGGTAGGTGCCGTCGACGCATCCATCCACGCCGACTCCCATCTCGGCTGACACCACCTGCCGCACAGCGGCTTACCTCCCCCTTGTTTGGCGCACCCGCGCACCCTCAACACAGGAACACACATGTTGCTCTTCAACGCAGTCGTGCTCTCCGTGCTCGTCATGCTGATCCTCAGCGTCGCACGCGTGCACGTCATCATTTCCCTCTTCATTGCCTCGCTCGTGGGCGGCCTGGTCGCCGGCATGGGCGTGTCCGGCACGATGGTCGCCTTCCAGGACGGCCTCGCCGGCGGCGCGAAGATCGCCCTGTCCTACGCCCTCCTCGGCGCGTTCGCCATGTCGGTCGCCCACTCCGGATTGCCGCGCCTGCTGGCGAACTGGATCATCAAGAAGCTGCGCAATGCCGATGAGTCAAACTCGGCGCGCGTGGCCCGCTCCGCCAAGTGGGGCATCCTCGGCGGCGTCCTCGTCATGGGCGTCATGAGCCAGAACCTCATCCCGATTCACATCGCGTTCATCCCTCTGCTGGTGCCCCCGCTCATCGGCGTCATGAACGAGCTGAAGATGGACCGCCGTCTGGTCGCCTGTGCGATCACCTTCGGCATCGTCACCACCTACATGTTCGTACCGATCGGCTTTGGCCGTATCTTCCTGCACGACATTCTCTACAAGAACATCGAGGAAGCCGGCATGGCCGTCGAGGGCGTCGTCAACCCGATGGCCGCCATGGCGATCCCCGCAGCCTCGATGGCAGTGGGCTGTGCCATCGCCCTACTCGTCTCCTACCGCAAGCCGCGCGAATACGAGCAGCGCGAGACCTCCTTCAGCGCCACCGACGATAAGCCCGTCAACATGGTGAAGGTGTGGGCTGCCGTCGTGGCCCTCGTCGCCTGCTTCGTCATCCAGGCTGTCCTGACCAAGATGGACTCCGAGGCCGACCCGCTGCTCGTGGGCGCCCTCGTGGGTCTGTGCATGATGCTCGGCATGCGCGTCGTGCCCTGGCAGCAGGCCGACGACGTGTTCAGCGGCGGCATGAAGATGATGAGCCTCATCGGCCTCATCATGATCACCGCCCAGGGCTACGCCTCGGTCCTGAAGGCCTCCGGACAGATCGAGCCCCTCGTCCAGCAGACCTCCGCGATGTTCAACGGTTCGAAGTCCCTGGCCGCGGTCATCATGCTGGTGGTCGGCCTGATCATCACAATGGGCATCGGCTCGTCCTTCTCGACCCTGCCGATCATTTCGGCGATCTACGTGCCCCTGTGCATCGCGCTGGGCTTCTCCCCCATGGCGACGGTCGCCCTCATCGGCACCGCGGGCGCTCTGGGCGACGCCGGTTCTCCCGCGTCCGACTCGACGCTTGGCCCAACAGCCGGTCTCAACATCGACGGTCAGCACGACCACATGCGAGACACGGTCATCCCCGAGTTCATCCACTACAACATTCCGCTGTTGGTCGGTGGCTGGATCGCGGCGATGGTCCTCTGAGAGCTCGCCTCTCACCAACGAGGCCGGGGCCGGGTTGCACGAATGCGTGACCTGGCCCCAGCCTCGTTATACGCCCAGGTAGGTGGTCGCGACCTCGTGGAGGACCTCGGCGGTCGCACGTACGTCCGCCAGGGCGATGTGTTCGTCATGCGCGTGCAGCTGGGAGTACACCTGTCCCAGGCTCGCCCCGCTGTCCACGGCCCCGAAGCCGTACCCGATACCCCCACGTCTACGGGCCACGCGCAGGTCGGTGCCGCCGGGGAAAAGGACGGGGACGACGCTCGCGCCCGGGTAGCGCTGTGTCAGCGCCGCTTCGATCGCCCGGTACAGGTCGGTGTCGATCGACGAGGCCGTGGCGGCCTCGCTCAGGAGGCGTTCGATGGTCACGTGCTCGGCAAGGTCGCCGAGGGCCGCCGCAATGGCGGCGTCCACGTCATCGTCGTCGACGCCGGGCAGCGTGCGGATGTCGAGCTCGAGGGTGGCGTGGGAGGGCATGACGTTGATGGGGCCGCCCGAGTGGGCGACCGTCTGGGCGACGGTCACGTGGGAGATCGCGTGGGCGAAGGCTGCCAGATCCTCGAACTCGGAGTAGTCGCCCTCGTAGGTGCCATGAATCAGGCTCGTTTCGGTCGTTTCGTCGAACTCGAAGGCGCGCACGAAGGAAGCCCAGACCTCGTCCGTGGCGGTGGGCCAGCGGGCGGCGGACAGCGCCGCGCTCACCTGAGAGAGCCGCTCGACGGCGCTCGTGCGCCCCAGCGGGACCGAGCCGTGGCCGGCGTCGCCCCGAATGTGCAGGCGGCGCTGGGCGGCTCCCTTTTCGCCGACGACCACGACGACGCTATCGCCTCCGCGGCGCCCGCGAATGTGCGCCCCTCCCATTTCGGACAGGGCGGCGTCCCACGGGAGGGCGTCCGGCCGATTCTCGCCGATCCACGGGACGCCAAGTCCGCCTCGGGCTTCCTCGTCAGCGGCGGCCACGAACACTAGGGAACGCGCGGGAGGATTGCCGTCCTGGGCGCGGCGCGCGACCTCGCGGGTGACGACGGCCATCGCGGCGGTCAGGTGGAGCATGTCGACGGTGCCGCGCCCCCACATGACGTCGTCCTCGATCTGCGCACCGAAAGGATCGCGCGTCCACTTCGCCGTATCCACGGGCACGACGTCCGTGTGCCCGAGGAGCGTCAGGGGCGTGCCGGCGCTGCTGGGATCCGCACCCTCGACCGTGACCACGAGCGAGGTGCGCCCCGGGTGCGGGGTGATCCGTTCGATTGACACGGGCAGGCCCGCGAAGAAGTCCTCGAGGAGGTCGGCGGCGCGCTCTTCTCCGCCCGAGTCGGCGGTCAAGTCGTTGACGCAGCCCAGGCGCACGAGGCGCCCCAACAGGTCGATGGTCTGCTCACCCAGCGATTGCGTACTCACGATGATCCCCTTCCCAGCGGGGGCCTCGTCCCGGCTCCCCTGCCTGACACCACGGTATCCCCACGCGCGTCACTTCACCCGACCGCGCCACGAGGGGAACTTTTGTAACGGCGCGTGTGAGCAACGCGCCGGGCGCTACAAGGCCCAGCATTGGACCGAAATGCATGGGGAAACGTAGGCTAGTGGGGCAAACAGTCCACGACTCGGATGGAGACAACTCAATTATGGCCATGAACACCCGTGCGCAGGCGCCTCGCGTGCCCGACCGCGCCGCCCCCGAAGGCCTCGAAGCCAAGTGGGGTGAGGCCTGGGAAAGCCAGGGCACCTACGCTTTTGACCGCACCGCGACGCGCGAGCAGGTGTACTCGATCGACACTCCCCCGCCGACGGTATCCGGCTCCCTGCACATCGGCCATGTTTTCTCCTACACGCACACCGACGTCGTGGCCCGCTACCAGCGCATGATCGGCAAGTCCGTGTTCTACCCGATGGGGTGGGACGACAACGGTCTGCCCACCGAGCGCCGCGTGCAGAACTACTTCGGCGTGCGCGTGGACGCCACGCTGCCCTACGACCCCGACTTCGAGCCCCCGCACGTGGGCGGCGACGGCAAGTCGATCAAGGCTCGCGACCAGAAGCCGATCTCCCGTAAGAACTTCGTGGAGCTGTGCGAGCGCCTCACCCAGGAAGACGAGGCTCAGTTCGAGGCGCTGTGGCGCTACCTGGGCCTGAGCGTGGACTGGAAGCAGAACTACCAGACGATCGGCGCGCGTGCGCGCAAGGTCGCCCAGGCTGCGTTCCTGCGCAACCTGGCGCGCGGCGAGGCCTACCAGGCTGAGGCCCCGGGCCTGTGGGACGTCACCTTCCAGACGGCGGTCGCCCAGGCTGAGCTGGAGAGCCGCGAGTACCCGGGCTTCTACCACCGCCTGGCCTTCCACATCACCGACGCCGAGGCCGCCGCGAAGGCTGCCGCCGCCGGCGCGCCCGTCGAGGACGGCGTGGACGTGTGCATCGAGACGACGCGTCCCGAGCTGCTGGCCGCCTGCGTCGCCCTGATCGCCCACCCGGACGACGAGCGCTACAAGCCGCTGTTCGGCACGACGGTCGCCTCCCCCGTGTACGGCGTCGAGGTGCCGATCCTGCCTCACCCCGAGGCGGAGATGGACAAGGGCGCGGGCATCGCCATGTGCTGTACCTTCGGCGACACGACCGACATCGACTGGTGGCGTGACCTGGAGCTGCCGCTGCGCGCGATCCTTCGCAAGGACGGCCGCATCATCACCGAGACCCCCGAGTGGATCACCACCGATGCGGGCCGCGCGGCATTCGAGGAGATCACCGGTAAGACGACGTTCTCCGCGCGCGAGGCCGTGGTGGCCGCCCTGCGTGAGTCGGGCGAGCTGAAGGGCGAGCCGACCAAGACGATGCGTCAGACCAACTTCTTCGAGAAGGGCGACAAGCCCCTCGAGATCGTCACCTCGCGCCAGTGGTACATCCGTAACGGTGGCCGCGCGTGGACGAACCCGGCCTCGGGCAAGGACCTGAACGAGGAGCTCATTGGCCGCGGCCGCGAGCTGGAGTTCCACCCCGACTTCATGCGCGTGCGCTACGAGAACTGGGTGAAGGGCCTGAAGGGCGACTGGCTGGTCTCCCGTCAGCGCTTCTTCGGCGTGCCGTTCCCGCTGTGGTACCGCGTGGACGCGGACGGCCAGGTCAACTACGACGACATCATCACCCCGTCTGAGGCCGCTCTGCCGGTCGACCCGTCGACGGACGTGCCGGAGGGCTACACGGAGGATCAGCGCGGCGTGGCCGGCGGCTTCGTGGGCGAGCTGGACATCATGGACACGTGGGCGACGTCCTCGCTGTCCCCGCAGCTCGCCTGTGGCTGGCTCGATGACGAGGACCTGTTCGCTCGCACGTACCCGATGGATCTGCGCCCGCAGGGCCAGGACATCATCCGTACGTGGCTGTTCTCCACCGTGGTGCGCGCGGACCTGGAGTTCGGCGCGCTGCCGTGGAAGCACGCGGGCCTGTCGGGCTGGATCCTGGATTCGGACCACAAGAAGATGTCGAAGTCCAAGGGCAACGTCGTGACCCCGATGGGCATCCTGGAGAAGTACGGTTCGGATGCCGTGCGTTACTGGGCGGCGTCGGCTCGCCTGGGCCTGGATGCGGCCTTCGACGAGCAGCAGATGAAGATTGGTCGCCGCCTGGCGATCAAGGTGCTGAACGCGTCGAAGTTTGCCCTCACGATGGGCGGCGAGGGCGCGGCGATCGATCTGGATCCGGCGCTGGTGACGGTGCCGCTGGATCGTTCGGTGCTGGCGGCGCTGGCCTCCGTCATTGACGAGGCCTCGGCTGCCCTGGCGTCCTACGAGCACTCTCGCGCGCTCGAGGTCACGGAGTCGTTCTTCTGGACGTTCTGCGACGACTACCTGGAGCTGGTCAAGGAGCGCGCCTACAACCGTGATGGCGCGTGGGACGAGGCCTCGGCCGCGTCTGCCCGTGCGGCTCTGGCGATCGTCATTGATAACGTCGTGCGCCTGCTGGCCCCCTACCTGCCGTACGTGACGGAAGAGGTGTGGAGCTGGTACCGCGAGGGCTCCGTGCACACCGCTCCGTGGCCGGTCGTGTCCGACCTGGCTGGCGTCGAGGGCGATCCCTCGGTGCTCGAGGCCGCGTCCTCTGCTCTGATCGCGCTGCGTCGCGTCAAGTCTGAGGCGAAGGTGTCGCCGCGTACGCCGTTCCTGGCGGTGACGGTGCGTGCCCCGCAGGCTCAGGTGGAGGCCCTGGAGTCCGTGAAGGGCGACCTGGAGGCCGCATCCAAGGCCGTGGGCGCCCTGACCGTGGCTGCCTCCGATGACGCTGAGGCCACCGAGGCCGTCGTCGAGTCCTTCGAGCTGGGTGAAGCTCCTGCGAAGCGCAAGGGCTGAGCGTTAGGCTGCTAGGGGGCCGCCCGTGGAACACCAC
>NZ_ALCB01000125.1:0-2348 GCF_000282935.1 Actinomyces sp. ICM39 | reverse complement strand
CGGCCAATCAGCCGGGCGCGCGCCCTTCCCACCAACCGCCACGAGGGCGGTAGCCTCACTTGATGAAGCCGAGCGCCTTGACGGCGTCGTACTCTTCCTGGAGGGCCTTGATGTTGTGGTCGATTCCGGCGCGGGTCGCGTCGGAGATCTCGAGGCCGTCGACGACCTGCCACTCGCCACCATCGGAGGTGACGGGGAAGCCGAAGTTCAGGCCGGCGGGGACGCCGTAGTGCGTGCCGTCAGACATGACACCGGCGGTGACCCACTCACCCTCGGGGGTGCCGTGGATCCACGAGTACATGTGGTCGATCGCGGCGTTTGCAGCGGAGGCGGCCGAGGAGGCGCCGCGCGCCTCGATGATGGCGGCGCCGCGCTTGGCGACGGTGGGACGGTAGTAGCTGGACAGCCACTCTTCGTCCACGAGCTCGGTCGCAGGCTTGCCAGCAACCTTCGCGAAGGAGACGTCCGGGTACTGGTCGGCCGAGTGGTTACCCCACACGACGACGTCCTTGATGTCGGCGTTCGCGGCGCCGGTCTTGTGGGCGAGCTGCGCGATCGCACGGTTGTGGTCGAGGCGCATCATCGCGGTGAAGCGCGACGCGGGGACGTCCGGCGCAGCGTTCTGGGCGATGGTGGCGTTGGTGTTCGCGGGGTTGCCCACGACGAGGACGCGCACGTCGTCGGCGGCGCCGTCGTTGATGGCCTTGCCCTGGGGGCCGAAAATGCCCGCGTTGGCCTCGAGCAGGTCGGCGCGCTCCATGCCGGCGCGGCGCGGCATGGCGCCCACCAGGTAAGCAACGTTGGTGCCCTGGAACGCACGGTTCACGTCGTCGAAGATCTCAACGCCGGCCAGGGTCGGGAACGCACAGTCGTCGAGTTCCATCGCGGTGCCCTCGGCAGCCTTCACGGCCTGCGGGATCTCCAGCAGGTGCAGCTTGACGGGCACGTCCGGGCCGAACAGCTGGCCGGAAGCAATGCGGAACAGGAGGGCGTAGCCGATGTTGCCGGCTGCGCCAGTGACGGTGACGATACGAGGTTCTGCCATGATGTGGCGCTCCTTTACAGTTCCTGTGGGCGTGTGCCCTTCAGTCGCGGTGTTCCCCGCGCTCTGTCTCCTAGGATACGTCGTCCGTCACACTCAGACCCGGGCACCCAGTCCCAAGACAACCCGCCCAGACAGTGATCTACGACATATCGACCGGTCGGGCTCTCCACGCCGAGCCCATTCGGAACGTACAGTAGGAGCATGTCCGACAACCGTCCCAGCCCCTCCCCCAGCGCCGGTTCCGCGCGAGAATCAGCCCCTGCCTCGCCCCATATTGACGAGGCCGTGGCCCACTCCCACGATCACGCGCACTCTCCGGGCACCGAGCACGGCGCACACTCGCACGATCACTCCCATTCGTCGGCGTCCGCGGTGCGCCTGGGATGGGCGCTCGCAGTGACGGGAGCGGTCGTTGTTGCGGAGCTGCTCGGCGCCTTCTGGTCAGGCTCCCTGTCCCTGGCTGCGGACGCCGGGCACATGGTCGTGGACGCCTCCGGCCTCGTTATCGCACTGATCGCTGCGCGCCTCATGCGCCGCCCGCGCGACGAGAAGCACACGTGGGGGTGGGCGCGCTCCGAAGTCCTGGCCGCTGCCCTGCAGGCCGGCATGCTCCTTATCATCAGCGTGATGGTCGTGTGGGAGGGCGCGTGGCGCCTACTGTCCCCGCCCGAGGTCGAGGCCGGCCCCATGCTCCTCGTCGGCGTCATTGGCCTGCTCGCGAACGTCGTATCGCTGGCGATCCTGGCGGGCGGGCGCGAGGCGAACCTCAACATGAAGGCCGCATTCCTCGAAGTCGCGAACGATGCGCTCGGGTCTCTCGCGGTCATCGTCGCAGCCGGCGCCGAGTGGGCCCTCGGGTGGACGCGTGCCGACGCGATCGCCTCGCTCCTGATCGCAGTGCTCATGGCGCCGCGCGCGCTCACGCTCCTGCGCCGCTCCGTCGCAATCCTCATGGAGCAGGCACCCACATCCGTCGACGTGCGACAGCTGCGCGCACACATGCTGGACGTCGACGGCGTCCTAGACGTGCACGACCTGCACGTCGCGGCAGTCTCATCTCACCTGGTGACCGTCACCGCACACGTGACCGTCTCCGCGGAATCCGACGGCCCCAGCCGCGACCGCATTGTCCACCAGTTGGGCGAATGCGCATGCCACCACTTCCCCATCGCACACTCCACGTTCCAGCTCGAATGCCCGCAACACCGCGAGCACGAGCACCTCGGACATTAGAATGAAAACCCCTGTCGCTTGACAGGCGGTCAGTGGATTTGTAGGTTGAGGGCATGAGCGCAGATGTAGG
>NZ_ALCB01000124.1:0-25830 GCF_000282935.1 Actinomyces sp. ICM39 | reverse complement strand
GCTACTTCACCCATCAACCTGATACGACGAGAATGCCAGGTCAGCAGGCGTGGAATACTCAGCTCCTTGGGAGTGCCCGCAGAACCGAGGAGGGAGAAATCACCACGCGTTGAGTTTTCCGGTTCAGCATCCTCCCAACTACAGGTACTCCACGCAGAAAAATCATCAACACCAATTAGCTCACCCGCATCAACAGGCACAAGATTCAAGACCAATGTTTCATTCAGGTTCTTTCCTTTCAACCACACAAGTCCGAGTTGTCCGCACCACGATGGGCCGATGGGATAGCCTTTTCCTTTTTTCACCTTCTCATCACCGACAGCACCTGTTCTGGTCCCCGAAGGATCATAAGCCTGAGCATGTACCAACCAACGAGCAGCATCTGCTGGAGAAAGTCGAGCTACGGCAGGACCTTGTCGTGTCGAGAAAAGTCGTTTCTCTTCTTTCGGCACGCATGCAACAACCGCATCGAGCGGTTTTACCTCGTCTTTCTCCGTTCGCAGGTCCACAACCTGCATAAAGGGATACCGACCCCCAAAAAGAAAGAATCGGTCACGCCAGCGTTCCAGGTAGCTGACCATCACTGCGGCAGGCAATCCCTCATCAAATTGCTCAATCCACTCATCCTCATCAGCGGGAGCCGCCACACGATACGCGACTGCCAGAATCAATCGCTGAATCGCGATACTCTGCGTGGGTACCTCACACGCCAGATCGGTAATCTCGTTTGCTCTGCGCAGGAGTTCCAGCAGCCCGACTTCGATAACGCTTCCGTCGAGGAGGCGGGCTGGAATCCACGGCTCGTCGAGTAGGTTATATTCAGGACTCTTCATTGGCCCAAATCTCCATTCCTTTCTCGGTGGAATACGTGAGTGTGTGTCCGCACAGATCACGCGTCAAGCGTTCCCCGTCGGAGGTTTTGTACATCGCAAGGATCAGCTCTCCGGACAGAAGTGGATGTTCACAGCACTTCCACTTCCTCCTCACGACATCTTCCCAGATGGCACCTGCAACTGCCTTCACCGCCTCATCAAGGCTCTGCCCGCAAGTCCGAAAAGCCCGTGGGGGTAGGGAAATGCTCCACGAACATATATCCGCAATGCGTCCTCCCGCGTTGTATTCGCTGACGTGTAACGACTCATCATCTGTGGTTACCCCACTCAGAGGCGGCGCTACAGGGACATTACTCAAAACGGGATCTAGGGCGACAACGAGAATAGGAATCTGGTCTTCGCCGTCTCGCACCGCGGCTCGTGCTGCGGCAACTCCCGGCCCTCTTGCTTCCTCCCCTGTCGCTGCGTTTCCTTGGAACTTCTCCTCAAGCTTTGGAGCCTTCCACTTGGATACGCTCATCCCGCTGAGACACCACGTGCTCGCTCTCGTTCGCGATTGCGCTGTGTCCTGTTCTTCTTCCTTCAAAGCTGCCGCAAGGCTGCCCGCCCAATCTGCAGGTCCAACAGACTGCGCTGCACAGTATGACAACGCGGTCAGCTCCGCGTAATCTCTCGACTCGGAAACAACGACCTCTCCTCGATCAGCCAACAACCCGAGGGTGCGCAGGACAGAATGACGAGAGTAGACATAGTCGGTCCCCCTGGAATACGTCCAGGGCACCGCGAATCGATCCTCGACGATCACGAGGCACCGGGCGTCGCACAGGCCGCATGGACGTTCAGCTCTGTCATGTCTGTGAAGTCGCCCAATACGCTGCAGCACGAGGTCCATGGGCGCAGGGTCTGTGAGCATGAGGTCGAAGTCGACGTCGAGGCTTTGCTCGATCACCTGGGTTGCTACGACGACGTGTCTGAAGGGACGCTGCACGCTATCTTTCCCGAAAAGTTCGAGCATCCGGCGATCGCGGGCGGCACGTTCGGCGGCCAGGAAACGCGAGTGCAACAATGTCGACTGCTCACGACCAAAAACGGAGCTCACGGCCTCGTATGTTTCCTGTGCCTCGCGGACCGTATTGCGGATGACGACTGCGCATCCACCGTCGGCGAGCTCGCGGTCCAGAAGCTTCGCGATCTCCTGCGGCGAGCCGAGCGAGGTCGGGATGATCCGCTTGGGGACCTCGGCCTCGCCGGCAATTTCATGAACGCGCACGCCTGCGGCGGACACCGTCGAAATTGCCGGATAGCCGATCACGCCATCGACCGACTCAGCGCTCACACCCGACGAACCACGGCCTCGACGATAAGCGTTCAGGAGAGCGAGACGTCGTGCGGGCGGCAGGGTCGCTGACAGCAGCACAACGGGGATCCCGTACATACCAAGCCATGTGAGGGCGGCTTCCAGGTACGTCTCCATGTATTCGTCGGCGGCGTGCACCTCGTCGATGACGACGACCTTGCCCATGAGCCCGAGGTGACGCACCAGCACGTGACGCGACTTCAGGGCTGCGAGCAGCACCTGGTCGATTGTGCCGACCACAACCGGCGACAGGGTCGATCGCCAGCGCTGGCCCATCCACCGGCTCGCGTGAAGGCCGAGATCCTCCTCGTCGTCATGCACTTCGAGGGGGCTCTTACCGCGCTCAAGGAGCTTCGCGAAGGATTCGTTGAGGCTGTTTTTCCCGTGCGCAAGCTGGATGCCGAGCTTCTGAGGCTCATCGCCCAGGATGCTCGTCAGCCACGCCGCGACGCGCTCGAACATCGCGTTCGTCGTGGCCTGAGTGGGCAGCGCGACAAACACTCCCTGCAGCCCCCGAGCGCGCATCAGCACCTCTGCGGCCGCGAAGGCCAGCTCGGTCTTCCCGGACCCCGGCGGCGCCTCGACGATCATGAGATCCGGGTCCTCGCGCGTTGCGATCTCGACGGCGGCGCGCTGGGCCTCGGTCGGCCGGTACGAGGCCGGCCACCCGAAACGGTGACGGTAGAAGTCTGCGGCCTCACCGGTGTGAGTTCCAGGAATACGCAGAGGGGATGGGAAGGCCGCTCGCTTCCATGCGCGCCGGACACGATCGCGCTGCTGATCCGCGGTGAGCTCGGGGTACCCCTCGATCGACAGCTTTCCAGCCTCGTCGACCGGTCGAGGCCGAAGCGGGAAGTAATCCTCGTTGGAAGCGAGCCAGTCTGCGATCACGAGGGCCGAGGCGTAGGCGGAGGCCACCGCGATGGGCAGCTCGGGCAGGGCGGTGCCAGGCGCGACGAGCGGGAAACCACTACGAGCCGCCATCCATCGCAGAATTTCCGAGCGCGCCTGACCCCAACGGGG
The DNA here is from genome assembly GCF_000282935.1 of Actinomyces sp. ICM39. Taxonomy (NCBI): domain Bacteria; kingdom Bacillati; phylum Actinomycetota; class Actinomycetes; order Actinomycetales; family Actinomycetaceae; genus Actinomyces; species Actinomyces sp. ICM39. The sequence goes on along the minus strand of NZ_ALCB01000124.1, from coordinate 22,617 downwards.
ATCATCGCAGTCAGAACCTTCGGCGCTCTTGTAGCTACCACGCGCAACCTTGACCATGTTCGTACCCGGGTAGCGTCCGTGGTGGATTCCAACGAGAATTCCCCAATGATGGGCTCGCCTTTCGTTCCCACCCCCAGCTTTCACTTCCTCCTCCAGTGCAAACTGACTGACGAGGCCATGGGGGAGAGATGACCGCTTGGGGTAGTCATCTTTCCGCATAACTGGTATGCCTTGGTGCCGGATCAGCTGAGCCAGATCTTGGCGCTGGCATGCGAACTGGGGGCACACTTTGCCCACGTCATGCACCCCAGCAAGAAACACAAAAGAGGCACGTGCCTTTGATTGTTCTCCTCCCCAGACGGATGCCATCAGTCTTCGATGATGCTCACTTAAGTATTCGTCAAAGAGGTATCCAGCTATGTCTGCAGCGTCCATTAAGTGCTGCACAACGGACAACCATGTGGATTCGCCGTCTCCGCTTTTTGCCCAAAAGCATCTAGCCAAGTCTGTAAGCAGCGACGCATCAAGCTCAGGCTGGGCGGAAGGAAAGACCGGCGATGCTGCAACCGCACGAGTGCTGAAACCACTGCTATCCGCATCCTTACAGGCCATGATCTTCTCGTCCTTGAGTCATAACACTTATCTAGTGCTACGAGAGCACCGATAAGCCCAATTTCTATAAGATTGGTGAGCCCGGCAACCTCACATCGATTACCCTCAGCCCGAAGGCTGTTATGGCAACCGTAACACGCATAGAAACAGGCATCGGATAGTTTCAAGCGATAGAAGCGAAATTCCAAAATACAAGGAAAAGCGATCACAACAGGGAAAACACCCTCCTGATGCACTACACGGGATCATCCCCTACCGGGGAACACCGCGACCGCAGTCGCGTCGAGCGCTCGCAGGACCTCACAAACGTATCACCCCACCCACTTCCGCGCGCCACTGCGACACGAGGGGCGCGATCCTGAAACAATGGGGGCATGTCGAATGACCCGCGTGAAAACCTGCATGGCTCGGACAGCCAGGAGCTGGCCGACGTGACGGCCGACGCCGCCCGCACCGGCGCCGAGCGAGCCGCCTCGACCCCCGCCCACACCTCCGACGAGGCGCCCGCCCCGCGCAGCGCCCTCTCGTCGTTCGAGGAGATCCTCAGCGGCGCCACCCACGAGGCCGACGCCCCCACCACTGACGCCCCCGCAGAAACGCTCGCCGACGACGGCGCGCAGGACCTGCAGGAGACCCTCGTGTCCTCCGCCCCCCTCGTCACCACCGACGAGGCCGAGGCCGCCCCCGCCGCGCTCACGACCGACGCGGCGACAGCAGCGCAGACCACAGCCGAGACCGCCAGCGACATTGCGCCCGAGACCGCGACCCCGCAGGCCGCGCCGCAGCAGCCCGCCCAGGAGCTCACGCCCGCCAACAGCACCAACACCACGGGCAACACCGCGGCCAACACCGCGGCAACGAACGCCAACAACGTCGTCGCAGCCCCCGTGCACCTGCCGCCCGCTGAGCCGCGCCCCTGGTACCGCTCGCGCCGTTCCTTCTCCGCGAAGGGCCGCGGCGGCCGCGTCCAGGTCGCCGGCCTGGGCATCACCTACACGGACCACGTAACCGGCGCGGTCCTCCTCGCCGACATCGACCTGGGCTTCCGCGCCCGCTCGCTGAGCGCGATCCTGGACCCGACGGGCCGCCGTGCCCGCGCCCTCTTCCTGATCCTCGCGGGCCTCGAGGAGCCGCAGCTCGGCCGCATCGTCGCCGCGCCCTCGCGCTCGCTGGCCGCGCGCCTCGCGGGCCGCATCGGCTCGGTCGCGCTGATCCGCGCGGACTCCCCGCTCGACGAGTCCCTGACGATCCGCCAGAACATCCTCGCGCCCCTGTCCGCGACGGGCTCCGTCGCCGACTGGGACAACCTCGTGGGCGCCCTGCAGATCACGGGCCTCGCCCAGCGCGTCGACGTCCACCCCTCCGAGCTCTCCGAGTGGGAGCGCTTCAAGGCCCTCATTGCCCGCGCGATCGTGTCCGGCGCCGAGGTCTTCCTCGTCGAAGACCCCATCTCCCTGCCCCCGGCCGCCCGCACCGAACTCGAACCGCTCCTGCGTTCCCTGGCGAACGCGGGCTGCGCGGTCGTCATCGCCACCCCGTCCGTGGAGGTCGCCGCCGCCTCGGACCGCGCGATCCTGCTGACGAACGGCCGCGTCGCGCTCGACGCCCCCAACCCGTCCGCCGCGCTCATCGCCGCGTCCCTGGAGGCCACCCCCGAGGACCCGAAGGCCCTCCTCGGCCCGATCCCCTCGGCCCTGCCCGCTTCCTTCGACGAGGTCATCTCCCCCACCGGGTCCGCCTCGGCCCCCGCGTGGCACCCGCTCGGCACCGCCGACGAGGCCGGGGCGCAGACCTCGGACGCTCAGCAGGCCCCCGAACCCGAGGAAGCAGCCGAGGCCGCCCTCGACGCCGCGACCACCCGCGTGGAGGCAGCGCCCACCCGCGTGGAGGCAGCTCCCGCCCAAGCAACCCAGGCGACCGAGGTCCCCCAGGCCTCGCCCGAGCCCCGCACCGAGACCGCGATGCGCGGCATCCCCGTCGTCGAAGCCGAAGACCCGGCCCTGGCCGAGCCCGAGGTCTCCGACCTGGTCGTGCGCGCCCGCAAGATCCTCTCCGACCTGCCCGGCTCGATTGCCCCGCAGGAGTAACGTAACGGTCACTGCGAGCTGACCTCCTTCATGAGACACTAGGCGTATCACACGAGGCCTCGCCTCGTTCACCCGTACGCGCAGGAGCACCCATGACTCAGCCCACCCCCCAGCCCGGGCAGTACCCGCCGCCGCCCGCCGACACCGCACAGGCCACAGGCGAGGCCCGCCCCAGCATCGGCGCCCTCTTCGCGTCCGTGACCGGTCAGATCTCCGCGATCATCCGCGGCGAGATCGAGCTGAACAAGGCGAAGCTGCGCGCCTTCGCATCCAAGAGCGGCAAGGGCATCGCCCTCCTCCTGGTCGCCGCGGTCTTCGCCCTGTACCTGCTGGGATGGATCTTCCACACCATCGAGATCGCGCTCGCGCTCGTCGTCCCCGCGTGGGCGGCGTCGCTGATCGTCGTTGCGATCCTCCTGCTGATCGTCCTGATCCTCGCCCTGGTCGGATCCCGCTCCCTCAAGAGCGCGCAGGAGCACCGCCCGGATCCGGCCGCGTCGGTCGCCGCCACCAAGGAAGCCATCGAGAAGGGACTGGGCAAGTGAGCACCAACCTCGATACTCGTAACGTGACCGTCGGCGAGGCCGCCCCCGCCGAGCCGCGCACGGAGGCCCAGATCGCGGCCGACCTCGAGCGTCAGCGCGCCGAACTGGCCGCCACGATCGACCAGCTGTACGCGCGCGTCCAGCCCGCGGCCCTCGCCCAGGAGGCGAAGGAAGAGGCCAGCGCCCGCTTCGCGTCCTTCAAGCAGTCCGCGTCGCTGACCCTGCAGGACGCCGCCGGCGGTAACGCCGAGGCCATCAAGAAGGTCGGCGTCGTCGCCCTGTCCGCGGTCGGCGCCATCGGCGTGATCGTCCTGCTGGCGACCCGCTCGTCGCGTCGTTCCCGTCGCGAGGCCCGCCGCGCTGCCCGCGAGGCCGCCGCGCAGACGCTTCAGGCCGTCAAGTCCGACGTGACCGAGGCCCTGTAAGCACCAACTGACGCGAACTGGCGTAACTCCGGCCACACTGGCCGAGGGTTGCGCCGGTTCTGTTTCCCCAGTTTCGTGGGCTTCCGCGCCCATCGCACCGCTCCGCTGAGCGCGCAAAACGCAATCCAAGGTGAGGTCAAGGCCCGTCATTAGCTATGATGGTCCCACGAAACATTTTGAACACCCAGGGAACCGCTTCACGCGGACCCGAACGACGCGGAGGGGGTCGACGCCATGGGGCGCGGCCGTCAAAAGGCTAAGCAGATGAAAGTCGCTCGGAAGCTGAAGTATTTCAGCCCCGACACCGACCTAAACGCACTTCAGCGCGAGCTGGCGGATGAGGACTCGTACCTGGCACACGTGCCGGCGGACGAGCCCGAAGAGGACAATGCAATCGACGACGACCTCTACTCGAAATACGCCGACTTCGCCGAGATGCCCGCGGAAGAGGACGACATCGATCCGGAGCAGCTCGATGAGTCCTTCTGGACGGGTGGTTCCTCCACTAAGTAACGGCTCAGCCACACGGCGGACCGAGAACCGGTCCGCCGCTTTGGCGTACCCGCGGCACTATTTCTGACGCGCGCACACGTGATTATCCGAGGCGCGTTTTATGCCCATACTCGATAAGGTGTGCACCACTTAGGGAGCATTACACCACTTAGGGAGCATTACACCGCCTGGGAAGTGGTGTAATACCCAGCTAAATGGTGTAACACCACTTAGGAACAAGCCAGAACGCGGCTTCCGTACCGAGTGCGGGATGCCGGGGTGACGGAGGCCTCTCGACAGCCCCCTCCAGAACCCAGCAAATTACACGCCCACACAGGACAAAGCCAGGCACACATGCATCTGTATGCGCGCACACGACAAGGGGCCGAGGCCCGCAGGCCTCGACCCCTCACGCGCACTCAGAGCAGGCGCGCCGCTCAGCGCCGCTCAGCTCAGGCCACGCAACGCTCAGCCGACGCGGTACTCGCCGTGCAGCAGCACGGCGCCCGCCTGGACGCCCTTCGTGCCGGAGATGAGGCGCACGCCGGAGGAGTCCGCGCTCAGGTCGGCGACCGGGCCAAACCCACTGACCACACCGTCGGCGCCGGCCGACGTGACGGAGCCCAGGACCCACGCGGCCACCCCGGCCTCGTTGATCGCGGACAGGACCTCGGAGGCCACGGACGCGGAGACGACGGCGACCATGCCGACGCCCAGGTTCAGGGAGTCCTCCATGCCGACCCAGGTGACGTCGCCGCCGCGGCGCACCCAGTCGAACACGGCGGGGATGGTCCACGTGGAGCGGTCGACGGTCGCGATGGCGCCCTGGGGCAGGACGCGCGACAGGTTCGCGGCCAGGCCGCCGCCGGTGACGTGCGAGTAGGCGTGAATCCCCTCGACGCCGAAGCGCTCGACCAGGTCCAGGCACAGGCGCGTGTACAGGCGGGTGGGCTCGAGGAGCTCCTCGCCGAGGGTACGGCCGAACTCGGCGACGTGGGACTCCAGCGAGGCGCCGACGCGGGAGACGACGGAGCGCACCAGCGAGTAGCCGTTGGAGTGCAGGCCCGAAGATGCCATGGCGATGACGACGTCGCCGTCGGCCACGCGCTCGGGGCCCAGCAGCTTGGAGGCGTCCACGACGCCGGTCGCGGCGCCCGCGATGTCGTAGTCGTCGGGTTCCATGACGCCCGGGTGCTCGGCGGTCTCGCCGCCGATGAGGGGCGTGCCCGTGGCCTCGCAGGCGCGCGCGATGCCGGTGACGATGGAGGCGATGCGCTCGGGGACCACGTGCCCGCAGGCGATGTAGTCGGTCATGAGGACCGGGCGCGCGCCGATCACAACGATGTCGTCGACGACCATACCGACCAGGTCCTGGCCGATCGTGTCGTGCACGTCCATGGCCTGCGCGATCGCGATCTTCGTGCCCACGCCGTCCGTGGAGGTCGCGAGCAGCGGCTTCTCCATGCCCAGCAGCGCCGACGCGTCGACCATGCCGGCGAATCCGCCGGTCGCGCCCAGGACGGTGGAGTCGTGGGTGGCGGCGACGGCGCTCTTCATCAGTTCGACGGCGCGGTCGCCCGCAGCGGTGTCGACGCCAGCGGTCGCATAGTCCAGGGGGGTGTCGGTCATGGGTGGTGCCTTTCGCGGATGGCGCTCGACGAGGCCGTGTCTGGGTGGTCGGGTTGAGAGCAACGCCCGCGGCGCCGGGTGGCGTCGCGGGCGTGGAGGTTAGCAGGGGGTGGCGTCGGGGGTTCCGGGCACGGGGGTCCCGGCGGGGATCGTCTCGGGGTATTCGCCGGTGAAGCAGCCGATGCACAGGGACGTGCCCTGTCCGGTGGCACCAACCATGCCGTCGATCGACAGGTAGGCCAGCGAGTCGGCGCCGATGGATTCACGCACCTGTTCGACGCTCATGGACGAGGCGATGAGCTCGGCGCGCGTCGGGAAATCGATACCGAAGAAGCACGGCCACAGCACCGGCGGGGAGGAGATGCGGATGTGCACCTCGGCGGCCCCGGCCTCGCGCAGCATCTTGACGAGCGCGCGCTGCGTGTTACCGCGCACGATCGAGTCGTCGATGACGACCAGGCGCTTGCCTTCGATGACCTCGCGCAGGGGGTTGAGCTTGAGGCGGATGCCCAGCTGGCGCAGCGACTGCGTGGGCTGGATGAACGTGCGGCCCACGTACGCGTTCTTCACGAGGCCCTGGGCGAAGGGAATCCCGGACTCCTGCGCGTAGCCGATCGCGGCGGGCGTGCCCGAGTCGGGCGTGGGGATCACCAGGTCCGCCTCGATGGGGTTTTCGCGCGCGAGGGCGGCGCCCATTTCGTGGCGCGCGGCCACGATCCGGCGCCCGCCGATCGTCGTGTCAGGGCGGGCCAGGTACACGTACTCGAAGACGCAGGTGTTGGAGCGGCGCACGGCGAAGCGGCGGGAGTGCACGCCCGACGCGTCAATCGAGATGAGCTCGCCGGGCTCGACCTCGCGGACGAAGGTCGCGCCACACAGGTCCAGGGCGGCGGTCTCGGAGGCGACGACCCAGCCGGAGGCCAGGCGGCCCAGCACGAGCGGGCGGTAGCCGTGCGGGTCGCGCGCGGCGTACAGCGTGTTCTCGTCCATGAAGACCAGGGAGAACGCGCCCTTGATGCGCGGCAGGACCTTCAGGGCGGCGCCGACGAGGGGCGCGGGCTCAAGGTCGTCAGCAATCGACGAGGCCGGGGCGACCTCGTCCGCACCCGCATGCCCGGGCGTCACGGACGGGGACGCAATGAAGGGGGTCGGCCCCGGGATGCGGTCGGCCATGCCCAGCAGCGCGGTCACGAGGGAGGTGTCGGTGGAGGCGCCACGTTCGAAGTCCTCGCCGTCGTCGGCGATCTCGACGGCCAGCTCGCGCAGCTCGACCGTGTTGGTGAGGTTGCCGTTGTGGGCCAGGGCGAGCGTGCCCGTGGGGGTGGGGCCCAGCGTCGGCTGGGCGTTGCGCCACACGTCCGCGCCGGTCGTCGCATAGCGGACGTGGCCCAGAGCGATGTGGCCGCGCAGGCCCTGCAGGGACTGCTCCGAGAACACCTGCGAGACGAGGCCCTGATCCTTATACACGAGGATCTGTTTGCCATTCGACGTCGCAATACCGGCGCTCTGTTGGCCGCGGTGTTGCAAGGCGTAGAGGGAGAAGTAGGTCAGGCGGGAAACGTCCTCGCCCGGGGCCCATACTCCGAAGACCCCGCAGTGATCGTGCGGGTGGTCGTCTCCGAAGAGTTCCTGGTCGGACAGTGTCATGTCTGGCTGCGAGACGGGAAGCACGCTCTCACTCTCCCACACTTTTTGCGCGACCGTGGCATATATCCACGTTGTGGCGAGCACACGCAGGCTCACCAACCCGACGCACAGCGCGTAATTGCGCACGCTTTGCGGGGCAGAATCGGTCTCTCCTGGGTCGAGATGACACAATGGAGTGCAGCAATCTTGAGGAGGAAACGTGGCCAATCCGACGCTGAGCGCCATCATGTGGGGACTCGCCCTGCTCGTGAGCGCCCTGGCCATCCTGTCGTTCGCGCGAGGCCTGACACACATGTGGCGCACGGTCTCGGCGGGCACGCCCGACCCGGGACGCCTGAGCCCCGTCGGCAAGCGAGCGTGGGGCGTCATCTCCGCGGCCCTCACCCACCGCGAGTTCAAGGGGCGCCCCTGGATCAAGGCCGCCCACTGGCTGGTCATGGTCTCCTTCCCGATCCTCTTCTTCACCCTGGTCACGGGCTACGCGCAGCTGCGCGTCCAGACCTTCACGCTGCCCCTCCTCGGCCACTTCGCGCCGTGGGAGTGGCTCACCGAGGTCTTCGCGTGGGGCGGCCTGGCGGGCATCATTCTCCTCATGATCGTGCGCCAGCGCGCCGGGCGCGGCACGGCCGCCGAGGCGGCCCTCTCCAACGACGATCCCGACGGCGCTGCCGCTGCGGCCGACCCGGAAGGCACCCCTCCCTCGTCCCAGGCCACGCCCCACCCGCGCGACTCCTCCCCGCGCGGCCTGGCCTCCCGTTTCCTGGGTTCGACCCGCTGGCAGGCGCTCTTCGTCGAGTGGGTTATCCTCATCGTGTGCGCGTGCGTCGTGGCCCTGCGCGGCCTCGAATACGCGCTGTTCAGCGTGACGCCGGGCCTCGAGGCCCACGCGACCGCCCTGCACTTCCCGCTCACCGCCTGGCTCGGCGCGCTCTTCGCGGCCGCCGCTTCCTCCTCGGCCGCCTCCCTGACAAACGCGATCGTGCTGGTCAGCGCCGTCAAGGTCATCACCTCCATGACCTGGCTGACGGTCGTGGGCATCCAGACGGGCATGGGCGTCGCGTGGCACCGCTTCGTCGCGATCCTCAACCTGTACACGCGTCGCAACGCGGACGGCACGAAGTCCCTGGGACCGGCCGACCACATGCTCATTGACGGAAAGCCCGTGACTAGCGAGGACGACTTCGACGACGTCCCCGAAGACACGGTCCTCGGCGTGGGAACGATCGACGACTTCTCGTGGAAGGCCCGCCTGGACCTGTACTCGTGCACCGAGTGCGGCCGCTGCCAGGAGCTGTGCCCCGCGTGGAACACGCAGAAGCCCCTCTCCCCCAAGCTGCTCATCATGGGCCTGCGCGACCACATGGAGTCCGCCTCCAACGTGCAGATCGTCGAGCAGGAGGAGGGCCACCAGAAGCTGGGCGACGGCGAGGTCCTCCTCGACAAGGGCGTGCCGGCCTCGCCGCACTCCTTCGACCTGGTCTCCGCCCTGTCCCTGTCGGGCGCGACCGGCCCCGAGGGCGTCTCCGCGGTCACCGCTCCCCTGGTCCCCGAGGTCGTCTCCGAAGAAGTCCTGTGGGATTGCACGAACTGCGGCGCCTGCGTCGAGCAGTGCCCCGTCGACATCGAGCACATCGACCACATCCTCGACCTGCGCCGCCACCAGGTCCTCATGGAGGGCGCGTTCCCCCGCGAGCTGGGCCGCGCGTTCCGCGGCATGGAATCCAAGGCGAACCCCTACAACCAGCCCGCCCGCAAGCGCATGGAGTGGGCGAAGAAGCTGGACTTCGACATCCCCGTCGTCGGCGAGGACATCGAGGATGCCTCCGAGGTTGACTACCTGTTCTGGGTGGGCTGCGCGGGCGCCTACGACGACACGGCGAAGAAGACCAGCGCCGCCGTCGCCGAGCTGCTGCACACCGCGGGCGTGTCCTTCGCGGTCCTCGGCTCGGGTGAGTCCTGCACGGGCGACCCGGCACGCCGCGCCGGCAACGAGGCGCTTTTCCAGATGCTGGCCGCCCAGGCCATCGACACACTCACGGAAGCCAAGCCCCAGAAGATCGTCGTCTCCTGCGCGCACTGCTTCAACACGATCGCCGGCGAGTACCCGGAGCTGGGCGGCTCCTTCGACGTCGTCCACCACACGCAGCTCCTCAACCGCCTGGTGCGCGACGGCCTGCTCACGCCGGTGGCCCCCACTTCCGCTGCATCTACGGGTGCGGACTCCACGGACGAGGCCGGGGCGCAGCCCGCGGACAGCGCTCTCTCGGTCGGCGCACCCCTGAAGGTCACCTACCACGACGCGTGCTTCCTGGGACGCCACAACCGCGTCTACGAGCCGCCGCGCGAGCTCGTGGGCTCCCTGCCGAACGTGGAGCTCGTCGAGATGCCGCGCAACCGCGACCGCGCGATGTGCTGCGGCGCGGGCGGCGCGCACGCCTGGTTCGAGGAGACGCGCGGGACCCGTATCGCGGATGCCCGCATCGTCGAGGCAGCCTCCACGGGCGCGGACGTCGTCGCGACGGCCTGCCCCTTCTGCTCCCAGATGCTCGGCTCCGCCTCGGGCACGTCCGCCGGCTTCGTCTCGGCCGACGCCGACCAGGGCGGCGCGAACACCAACGCCGCCACGGCCTCGCCAGGTGGAAAGCTCCCCGAGGTGCGCGACGTGGCCGTCATGCTGCTCGAGTCCGTCAAGCGCGGGCAGTAGCGCACGCGCACGGCGCGCACCCCACGGCGTGCGCCACACGCACATCCCCACAAACAAAAGGGTGGCCCCGCAGGAACACCTGCGGGGCCACACTGCGTCTCGATGAAATCAGTCCTCGACGCCAACGATGACGTTGGAGGCCTTGATGACGGCGACGGCCTTGGAGCCGACGGTCAGGCCGAGCTCCTCGATGGCGGCGTTCGTGATCGACGAAGAGATGACCAGGCCGGGGGCGACCTCGATCTTGACGATGCCGTTCACGGCGCCCTGAGAGACCTCAACGACGGTGCCGGGGAGCTGGTTGCGTGCAGAGAGCTTCATGGTGTGCCCTTTCGTTCATTCGGGTATGCAGACACAGACACACTACCGGGCGATGCACGCGCCGTCTACGGCTGGCCTATTTCCCGTCCTCCGGGGAGATTTCCTCGAGGCCGACGAGGAAGCCGTCCTCGTCGATGACGTTGCCACCCACGAGGGTCGCGATCATTCCGGCGGCCTTCTCCACGTCCTGGGTCGAGCGAAGGCGCTCCAGGCGCGCGGTGCGGCTCATCGCGCCCGCACCGGGCGTCGGCGCGGAGGTGGGCAGCCAGCGGACCTGATATTCGATGATGGCTCCGGCCGTCCACGGCTCCCAGCGCAGGACGCGCGGCGGCGTGGGGACCGCGTGGACCTCGATCATCATGTCCGAGCGGTGACCGATCGGGCTCATGAGAGCGTAACCATCGACGACCTGCGGCTTGTCGCGCTGGGCCTCGAGCTCCTCGCGGGCCTTGGCGATCTTGGAGGCGATATCCTTGCGCACCGGACCCAGTTCGGCCTTCAGCTTTTCGATCTGCTCGACCTGCGCGGGGCTGAGCGGGGCGGGCTTGGGGGCCTCGGGCGTGATGTCGCGCGCGTCCTTCATCTGCTCGAATCCGGCGCGCTCGCGCATCGCGGAGAGCAGGTCCTCGGGGTTGATCCAGCGCGGCGAGTACACCGTCAGGTTCACGGCCGAGTCGGCGTCGGGGACCATGACGTAGCCGCTGCCCGCGATGCGCAGGCCACCGGCGAGTCGTCGGGCCATGCGGCGCAGCGCCTCGAGCACGCGATACTCCAGGCCCGTGGGCACACCGTCGGGGAACGCCTTGTCCCACTCGCCCATGACGCCGTTGCTCTGCTGGCGGGCGGGCGCCTGCGGACAGCGCAGGACCCACGCGTTAGACAGCGAGGCCGGGGTGCCCAGCGCCGCGCGCGTCGGCTGGTCGAGGGTCCACGGGCCCTCCAGCTCGGCGTCGGAGGAGAGGCGCAGGCGTCCCGGGGCGATCCATCCGGCCTCGTCCCACATGGAGATCGCAAGGGCCTCGAGCTCGGCGGGATCGACCGCGTCGGAAACGAGGAAGAGGTGGTGGCTGCGCGCGTCCTCGAGGTCGATGACGCCCGCGGGTTCGTCCAGCTCGATGGCGGCGGCAATCGGGATGGCGGCCTCGGCGCTCGTCACCTCGCCGTCGGCGTCGATCTGAAAGGCCGCGTCCGTCGAAGTCATCGTCGTCAGGCCGACGTTCGTCTGGGTGAGCGGATTGTCCGTCGCGCTCAACGGCGTCGGATCGGCGAAAGAATGGGGGGCGGCGGCCATGCGTTCCTTGAGGGAACGCCTCACCGGCGAGGCCTGGGGGGCCTCGTCCCTATTGGTGACCTGCTCGCGCGGGGTCATGCCCGGCAGAGCGACGCCCTGAATGACGCCCGTGCGAGTCTGGCTGGGAGCCACCGGGGGAATGCCGACCTCGGCCTCGTGTCCGACGCTTCGCTGCGGCGCGACCTGCACCTGAGGCACGCCCATCACGGGCGTCGGCTCGGGCGGCTCCGGCGCAGGGGGAGCCTGCAGATCGGAGGGTTCCGGCGGGGGCGGTGCCTCCAGGTCAGCCGGCTCGGGAGCGGGAGGCTCCGGCAGGTCGGCGGGATCCGGTGCTGGCGGATAGCTCAGCTCGCGGGCCGCACGCTCAGCGCGCTCGGCGCGCATGCGTTCAAGCCGGGACGGCGGCGGGGGAGGAATGGCCGACATAGAGTGTCACCGTTCGATGCGCGTGCATGTGAAGCGCTCGTGGGTGCGCGAGGGCGTCGGGCCGCGCTGACCCTGATAGTGAGAGCCCAGCCCCTGAGAGCCGTAGGGGTGCTCAGCCGGGGAGGACAGGTCGAAGAAGCACAGCTGCCCGATCTTCATGCCGGGGTAGAGCAGGATCGGCATCGTCGCCGTGTTCGACAGCTCGAGGGTCACGTGGCCGGAGAAACCCGGGTCGATGAAGCCGGCGGTCGAGTGGGTGAGCAGGCCGAGGCGTCCCAGCGACGACTTGCCTTCCAGGCGCGCAGCGATGTCGTCGCCCAGGGTCACGAGCTCGTATGTGGCGCCCAGGACGAACTCGCCGGGGTGCAGCACGAAAGGCTGGTCGGGGCCCACATCCACCAGGTGGGTGAGGTCCGATTGGTCCGCCGCAGGGTCGATCACCGGGTAGCGGTGGTTATCGAAAAGACGGAACAGGCGATCCAGGCGCACGTCAATGCTGGCCGGCTGAACCAAGTCGCGGTCCAGCGGGTCGAGCTGGATACGCCCGGAGTCCAGGGAGGCTTTGATGTCGCGGTCACTGAGCAGCATGACTCGATTGTCGCATACTCAGCGCCGCGACAACAGCCTCAGCGGGTCACTGCAGGGGCTGTCCCTGCGCGTCGTAGCCGTACGAGCCGGAACGCATGAGGATCATGATGAGCTCGATGAGGACCCACACGGCGGTGACGGGCGCACCGATGACGATGATCGTCAGAATCAGCTGAATGATGGCTCGGTTGGTGTAGCCCAGGTAGAAGTTGTGGACACCGAAGCCGCCGAAGAAGAGGCCAAGGAGCAGGGCAACGATCCACTGCTTGGGCGGGCCGGCGACGACCGGCTGGCCGTACGCGGGCTGAGAGTAACCGGGCTGGCCGTAGGCCTGCTGGCCCGCCGCGTAGGCGGCCTGCTCGAAGCCGGGCTGCGTGAAGCCGGGCTGTGCACCGTAGGGCGCCTGGTTCGCGGCGGCATCGGGGCCGGGCTGGGCGGAAGCCGCATCGTAGGCCGTACCGTACGTGGTCGAGCCGGGGGTCGCCGTGGCCTCATCGAAAGAGGGGGCCGAGGCCTGGGGGAAGCTCGGCGCCTCGGGCACGGGCACCTCGGCGGCGGGTTCAAAGGTAGGAACCTCGGGCGCGGGCACCTCGGCGGCGGGTTCAAAGGTGGGAACCTCGGGCGTGGGGATCTCAGCGGCAGGTTCAAAGGTGGGAACCTCGGGCGCGGGGATCTCTGCGGCAGCCTCGACGGCGGGAGCGTCGGGAATCGAGAAATCGGCCGAGGGAGCCTCGGGGACGGTAACCTTCGCAGGATCCTCAGGGTTGAAGGGGGTGGCCTGCGGGTCGGGCGTCGTCATGGGTGAGCCTTTCGATTGTCGTGGGGGCCGCGAACGGCCGTACTGACACAGCCTAGCGTGCACAGGCTCAGGCGCGGAAGCTGCGTCCACCCCGAATCTCCCCTGATTGCCCCCGGATACCCGCCACACCATCGGAACAAAAACGCGGGGCCCGGCATAAAGCCGAGCCCCGCGCGTGACGTTGTTAGCGCGCGCTTAATGCGCACACAGGCACAACTCAGACGGTGGGAACGCCGTTGGCGTCCTTCTCGTAGATCCACTTGCCCATGAAGGTCATGACGGCCATGGCGATCAGAGCGGCCCACCACACGAAGTTGAGCAGGCTGATGATGGTCGAGAGGAAGCCGAGGTCCAGGAAGCCCAGCACCGCGAAGGCGAGGGAGATGACGATCTTGTAGATGCCGTACTGGGTGTAGCCGAGGTAGAAGTCACCGATGCCGAAGCCACCGAGGAACAGGTTGAGGAGGCCGGCGACCATGCGGGACTTGCCCTGCGCGGGGGCGTTGTAGCCGGGCTGCTGAGGAGCGGACATGTTGTCTCCTATGTGTTGATGGAACCCCACGGGGGTGTTTTTCAAAAACATGGTCAGACTAGCGGACCCTTCCGATTTTGTACAACCTTCCCCCGATATTATGCAGCAGCTCACAGCTTAATTCCTTTCGTTCGTCACGATAAAGCTTTGTTCCATAGACTGACTAGGTGTTCATAAATCCAACGGCGGAGGCCACACAAGCACTCCACTGCGACCTGCCTCAGTGGTTCACGACGCACAAACGCGACCTACCAATGCGCACAGCCGATGTCTCTGACTGGGGAACCCTCGTCTTTGAGATCATGAGCCAGCAGACACCCATCGCACGCGTCCAACCGATCTGGCTCGAATGGATGGAACGCTGGCCCACTCCCGCTGACCTCGCGGCCGCATCATCGGCAGACATCATTGTTGCCTGGGCAAACCTGGGATATCCGTCACGCGCCCTGCGCCTCAAGTCCTGCGCCGCGACGATCGTCGAAAAGCACGACGGCGAGGTTCCCCTCACCATGAAGGAACTGACTCTGCTGCCGGGCGTCGGCACCTACACCGCCAGCGCACTGCTCGCGTTCCGCCACGGAATCCGCGTGCCGGTCTTGGACACAAACGTGCGTCGCGTGCTGGTCAGATTTCTGGACGGACGAGAGTTCCCTCCCCACTCAACCCCTTCAAAAGCAGAAAATACCCGCGCCGAGCAACTTCTTCCAGAAAATGGGCACTCAGCAGCCGAGGTGAGTTTGTCGCTCATGGAATTCGGGGCTCTGGTCTGCACCCAGCTGAGCCCATCGTGCGACGAGTGCACGATCCGCGACAACTGCGCATGGGCCGCCGTCGGCTACCCCAAGGACGAGAAGCGCCCCACGCCCCAGCCCTACGCGGGCACCGACCGCCAGGCGCGTGGCCGCATCATGAAAGCCCTGCGCACCGCACACTTCGAGGGCAAGGAAGGCCTCACCAAACGCCGCGTGCTCGACGTCGCCCGCATCGACGGCGGGGATCGCTACCAGCCCACCCGCGTCTACCGCGCCCTCATCAAAGAAGGCATGATCGTCTACGACCAGGACACGAATCGGGTCACCCTCCCCCGATGACCCATAGGCAGGGACGAGGCCAGGGACCCTTCACCCAAGGGCCGCGGCCCCGGGAGGCACCCACGGCCTCGTCAATGAATCAGTAGCGGATCGCGTCGATCGGCTTGATGCGCACGGCCGCGAGCGCCGGGATGATGCCACACAGGGCGCCGATGCTCGTGGAGATGGCAACGCCCGCGATGGCGGCCCCGGCGGGAAATGCCGGGGTGTCACTGAGCGTGACGCCCAGCGCCTCGAGGGGCAGGAAGCGCACGACGACGACCGCGATGCCCACGCCGATGACGCCGGCGACGAAGGTCGCGACGACGGACTCCATGAAGACGGCGAAGAAGACGCGTGCCGCGGAGGCGCCGACGGCTCGGCGGATGCCGATCTCGCGCACGCGCTGGCGCACGGTCACGATCGCGACGTTCAGCAGGCCCAGGGCGCCCAGGAACACGATGATGCCACCGATGACCATGATGACGTTGGAGATGGTACCCAGCTGCTCCTCCCCGATGTCCTCGTGTTCGCCGCCGGAGACGGAGACCTTCCAGCCCTCGCCGAGGATCGAGGCCAGGGCGCGCGGCAGGGTCTCGCGGGCCTGGTCGGCGTTCTCGGTGCCCACCCAGGCGATCATGGCCGGGGAGGTCATCTGCGGGAAGGAGACGCGCGCCGCGTCGTAATGCGCGAACACGGTGGGCATGTCGAAGGAGCTCTTCGACTTGGTGACGCCGACGACGCGCATCGCGACACCGTCGCTCGTATGCAGGACGATCGGAACCTGGTCGATGGGGGCGCGCCCCAGCTGATCCCAGAGAGTCTGCGAAATGACGACAGGAATCAGGCGCTGGTCGGCATCGCTGCTCTCGACCCAGCGTCCCGCGAGCATGCGGGTGCGGTAGATGACCGCATAGGAGGGGTCCACGCCCTGGAACGCGACGCCGTCAACCATGTCGCCGATCTTCGTCAGGGGATAGCCGCGGAATTGTCCACTGGCCCTGGCCTGGCGGGTTTCGACGATGTCGCCGCCCCCGCTGGAAAAGCGCGACCAGTAGCGGATGTCCGTGCGTTCGGCCAGGGTGCCCATGGCCTCGCCGATGGTGTCCTTTTCGTCGGGTCGCTTCGCCGTCTGCGCGCCGGTGGCCGCGGCGGGATCGGACGCATCCTGATAGGGGCCGCCGGCCGCCGGTCCTTGCGAGGCGTTCGAGGAGCTTTCGGGGGTCAGGCGCAGGGTGACGGAGCGCCCCTCGTAGAGCTCCGCCAATTCACGCGAGGACTGCAGGAGCAGGTCGCCGAGCGCGATGACGATCGTCATGGCGGCCACAGCCGCGACCACGCCCACGAGGGAGAGGACGACTCGCGCCTTCTGGACCTTGACCTCGCCCCAGGCCTCGATGAGCGCACCCAGGATCTGACTAACGGCGTTCACTGCTCACCCTCCTCCGACATCGCGGGGGCCGAGGCCTGCTCGGCTTCCGGGTCTCCCTCGGCGGGCGGGAGCGGAGGTTCAGCCACAGCGGGTTCTGTGCCCACCTGCTCGGCCCCGGCCTCGTCGCTACCGTGCCCGGCCTCCGCGCGGTGCGCGAGAGCGGAAGGATCCTCGACCTCGTGCAGCGTGCCGTCGTAGAGTTCGTAGGCGCGCTGCGCCCGCGCTGCCACGGCCATGTCGTGCGTGATGACGATGAGCGCGGCGTTGGACTCGCGGGCGACCTCCTCAAGGAGGGCCATGACGACGCGGCCCGTATCCGGGTCGAGGGCGCCCGTCGGCTCGTCGGCGAGGATGACGCGCGGGCGGCGCACGAGGGCGCGCGCGATCGCGATGCGCTGCTGCTCGCCGCCGCTCATCTCGCCCGGGTAGGAGTCCGCGCGCTCGCCCAGGCCCACGCGCTCGAGCATGTCGACGGCGATCGAGCGCCTGCGCAGCAGCTGCGGGCCGGGGGCGTACAGGAGGGGAACCTCGACGTTTTCGGCAGCCGTGCGCGCCGAGAAGATGTTGAACTGCTGGAACACAAAGCCGAAATCTTCCCCGCGCATGCGCGCGCGGCGCCCCTCGCCCAGGCGCGTCGTATCCACACCGTCCAGCTCGTACGTGCCCGACGTGGGGGTATCCAGCAGGCCGATAATGTTGAGCATCGTGGACTTGCCGGTGCCCGAGCGGCCCACGATCGAAACGTGCTCGCCCTGCGCGACGTCCAGGTTGACGCCGCGCAGAATGTGCAAGTCGTCCCCGTCAGGCAGGGTCACCGTGCGGGTCACATCCCGCAGGCACACGAGACTCATTGCGTGCCCGCCGCGCCGCCCGGGCCCCCGGCCATGCCGGAGTCCATGCCGCCGTAGGGGCCGGTCTGGCCATCCTGGTTGTCCTTGTTCGAGGTCGGGGTGAACTCGAGGATCTCCTCGCCCTCCGTTAGGCCCTCCTTGACCTCGACCATTTTTCCGTCCGTGATGCCCAGGGTCACCGCACGCTTTTCAGGCTTGGAGGGGTCGGAGGTCGGCAGGTAGACGGTGCCCGACTGGTAGCGACCCTCGACAGCGGAGATCGGCACCGCGAGGACGCCCGTCGCCGAGCCCGCCGTCATTTCGAGGGTGACCTGGAGGCCGGCGAACACCGTCTGGTCGGAGGGGATCGCGCAGCGCGCCTTCAGGTCCGTCGAGGACGAGGCCCCGTTATCGGACCCGGTGTTCGATTTCGGGTCCTGCGCCTTGCCGGTCGGGCTCACCAGCTTGACGCCCGAGCACTCGAAGGGCGCGGGGCCGTTCTTAATGGTGACGGTCGCCGTCGAAGGAGCGTCCTGGAGGCGGTACATCTGGTCCGCGCTCAGGGCTGCGACCGCGGAGAAGGTCGCGGGCGCGACGGTCGCGACCGTGTCGCCAATTGCGAACTGCTGGCCGACCAGCACACCCGTCGAGACCGTGCCATCGCCGGGGGACACGACGGTCTCGTACTTGTAGGTCGGCTCGGAGGTCTCGACGCTCACGTTGCCTTCCTCGTCGGTGACCTGGCGGGTCTCACCGGGGATCTCCTTGCGGATCTGGACGATGGCGTCGCCCTTGGCAATCTTGTCGCCGTCGTTGACGAAGGTGCGCACGACGTTGCCGTCCAGGGTCGCGCGGGCCACGACCGGATCGTCGGCTTGGATCGTCCCCGTCACACTCACGGTGTTCGTGATGTCGGCGCGGCCCACCTCGATCGTCATCTGCCCGAAGTTACCGCCCGGGTCCATGTCGTCACTGCTCTGATCCTCCTGAGCGGCGGGGAAGAACGCAAACTTCACCAAGGCCACGGCGATAACTACCCAGGCAAGAACCTTGACAATGTCGAGCACCTGGGCGGTGCGGGTCTTGTGTGCCACGTGCGTCTCCTTCGATGAACGGCGTCGCCCAATTGTAAGGTGCGCCTCATTCACGCAGCAACGCCATCCCCGACCTTTCAGGGTTTTCTCAGGGACTGTCCCGCCGGGTGGGCCTCGCACGCCCTCGCCCCTACGATGGGTTCTGAACCGACGAAAGGCAGCCATGATCCGCCGCGCTACCCCCGCAGACGCAGAGGCGCTCTCCTCCCTGTCGCGTACCTGCTTCACGCAGACTTTCGGCCACCTCTACGATCCCACTGACCTGGCGGTCTTCCTCGACGAGGCTTACACGCCCGATGTCCTGCGCGCCGAGCTCGCAGATCCGGACCGGGCGACGTGGCTCCTCTTCGAGGACGCGACTGACGAGGCCCTGATCGGCTACGCGACCGCATGCCCCGCGAACCTCCCCCACCCCGACGTCGCACCCGGCGACGGGGAACTCCAGCGCCTCTACATCCTGCAGGGACACCAGGGCGGTGGCCGCGGCACGCTCCTACTCAACACGGCGCTCGAGTGGCTCGAGCGCGACGGCCCGCGCACCCTGTGGATCGGCGTGTGGAGCGAAAACTACGGGGCGCAGCGCTTCTACGCGCGCCACGGCTTTGAGATCGTCGGCGAGTATTCCTTCATGGTGGGCGACCACGCCGACCGTGAGCTCATCACCCGCCGCCTCCCGCGAGCGCTCGACGCGTAAGCCGCGCACGCGGTACACGCGGCGCGTCAGTTCCGCAGGCATACGCGCCGACACTGGCAGACGAGAGGGCCCCGAGGCGTGATGCCTCGGGGCCCTCTCAGTTAGTTGCGCGTCTTCACTTCTGCTCGGACTCGGCAATCTTCTTGCGCACGTCATCCATGTCCAGGTTCTGGATCTGGGAGATCAGGTCCTCCAGGGCGGACAGCGGCAGGGCGCCGGACTGACGGAACACTGCAATGCCATCGCGGAAGGCCATCAGGGTCGGGATCGAGGTAATCTGCGCGGCCATCGCCAGCTGCTGCTGATCGTCAGTGTCGATCTTGCCGAACACAATGTCCGGGTGCTTCTCGGAGGCCTCTTCGAAGATGGGGCCGAACTGACGGCACGGGCCGCACCAGGTCGCCCAGAAATCCACCAGGACGATGCCGTCGGCGGACACGGTCTGCTCGAAGTTCTCCTGCGTAAGGGTAACGGTAGCCATGATTCTCCTCTTGTCGCCGGCTTATCCGACGGTCGTTGGGGCGGGCCCGTGGGGACTCGCATGAATTGTCTTACTCAACGGGCTTGGTGCGCCCTCTATTCCCCCGAAGGGAGAGCAGAGGCGGTGACGTGACGCACATTCTCCTCCGTTGCGCCCAGTCCCCTCAGAATAAAGGTCTCCACCAGCGCGAGTGCCAACTCCCGATGCTCCGGATCCTTAGGGAGGCGCTGGCCCTGCAGGGTCGCGTGGATCAGGTGAACCGCACCGAGGGTATTCTGCTCGGCGATCTGCCCGCATTCCATGGCCTCGTCAAGAATGCCGATGAGGACCTCACCCACGAGACCCGCATGATCATGCAGATGCGAGGCACCCTGCCCGGACATCTGGCGACGCAGGCCCATGCCGGCCTTCACGTGGTAGCGGCCGATCATCTGCAGGTGGGAGCGAATGTAGATGCGCAGACGTATGAGGGGATCCGGCTCGGCTTCAAGACGCTGTTTCAGGACACGCGCAAACTCACTGGTCACCTCGCGCATGTAGGCGAGCAGCAACACCTCTTTGTCCGCGAAGTGGTTGTAAACCGCCGTGCGCCCAACACCCGCACGTTCAGCGATCTGACTCATGGTGATCGACTCGAAGGACTGCTCCCCCATCAGCGACCCCAGCGCCTCAAAGAGGCGCGCACGAGTCAGCTCGCGGTGAGAGGCGAGGGACTCCCCAATAATCTTCGGCATGCGCTTATTCTGACACCTCGCCCCTATGTGTCGTCAAATGGGACGAGTGTGCGGGATGAACTGCATGTTCACGCAACAACACCGGTCCCGACGCTCACGGGCGCCCATTGCCAGGGCCCCGAGCGCACCGCCGGACTGTCAGCGAGCGCAGCGGGCGACCACGGCCTCGACAATCGGCACGTCAGCGACGATCCACGGCAGCACGGCGAGGTCCGCGAGGGACACCCACCTGGCCTCGAGATGCGACGCACCCACGCGCGGCGCGGGCGAGCCGGCCGCAACCTCGGCGAGCCACACTCCCATGACGCGCCCGCCCAAGATCGGCCACCACTGGCCATCCTCGGGACACACGCGCTCACCGATGATGACACGGGCACCGAGCTCCTCGGCAATCTCGCGCGTCAGGGCGGCTGTTGGGTCCTCGCCATCCTCGACCTTGCCGCCGGGCAGCTCAAACTGGCCGCGCAGCTCTTCCGGGTAGGCACGTGAGCAGGCGAGCAGCATCGTGGGCTCGCTCAGCGAATCAACGATCGCGGCCGCCACCACGGGACGAGGCATGGGAACTCCAATCGGTTGGGCGAGCCCAGTGTATCGGGCGCGCGGGCGCGGGAGGATGCTACGGCCGGGCGACACCGCCACCCACGTACTCCCCACGCCTCCACCGTGATCCGTCACCACACCCTCCGCCCAGCACTCCCACACCCTGCCCAGCCAACGCCGGTTGCGCTGTTATCCAGCGTGACGATATGATCGACGGGTCGATTCCTTCGGGACGATGAATTGCGGGCGTAGTTCATCGGTAGAATGGAAGCTTCCCAAGCTTCAGAGGCGGGTTCGATTCCCGTCGCCCGCTCCATTTTGGCTCCGGATTTGATAAGTCCGGAGTCTTTTCGTTTGCGGGGGTCTGACCAATGTTGGTCGGCAGTGTCATGGGGTGTAAGCGATTTGTGCGGTAGTGGCGCAGGTGGCCAGGCCAGTGCGTGCGCGACCCTGATCGAACGCACCACCGGCTAGCAAGGACGTTCAGGAACGTATAGTGTCGGACAAATTGTTCTCCCGCTTGGAGGTGTCACGATGGGTTCCCGGTTAGGTGTTTTGCTTAAGACTTACTCTGGTTGGGAGATCTACTACAACCACTCGGCGGCCCAAACGGTCGGACTGGACATTGCGATCGACGGTATGGAAGCCACCTACGAGCGTGTGCGTCGTATGTCTCCGATGGGTGTTGATGATCCGCATGCTTGGAAGGGGGCGACGTGGATTGAGGGCACACTTCTGATCGACGAGACCAGGAAACTGGTGGTGTGGGCAGAGGAGAGTGAGGCACTCTACATGCCTCGACTTATCAACTACCTCGTTGAGCACACCTGGCCTGGGTGGACGGCCGCCTGGTCAGCCGAAGGAACCCGTGGAACTCTTCGAGCTGCGGGCGTCGATCCGGCCACCATCTTCACACACCGTTCTGATCGTTTGCCGTGTGATCGCGCGCCCGGTCTAGAGCCATGGGATGAGTGGCACGGAGTTGATCCCATCACCGTGCGCATGACAGACGGTACCTTGGTCACCTGGCGCGCCTACGGCTTCCTGGACGATCTTACTGGATGCGGTCCTGAGAATTTCCTGGCTTTGGCTCGCGAGGTCGCCTCCCGGCTACCGGATGAATCGGATGCGTGGGAGCAGACCACGGATGACGATGTTCCGACCACCGGGATATTCGTGGACTACCAAGCACGCTCGTTGCGTTGGTGGTCGCTCCAGGACAGGGACATGCACCTGGAGGATTTCGATGCGCTGTGGCCGGGATGGACACTAACCAGCAGTTCGGACGACTACTCCTGGCACCAAGAACTCACCGGGCAGGTATTCCGTACCTGGGCTGACGATGTCAACGAATGTCGCTCCTGGATCGAGAGAGCTATTGAAGAAGGTACACGAGCCAACCCGCTAGCAAGCTTGGCTAACGCCCTGTCAGGTCAGGGTCATGAGATCAGTCCGTACGCGTCCGCTCTGGAGTTCGTTCCCTCCAAACGTCACGCCGCGATGGAAACCTTCGACCGGCTCCTCAATGTCGTTCGAGACGCGCCGTTGAAGCCCGCGCGATTTATCGACCGACACGGAACTATCACACCCCCGTTCGAGGAGGGAGAGGCCGGATTCTAGGGTTGGTTGCAAGACGGGTTATGT
>NZ_ALCB01000123.1:0-13592 GCF_000282935.1 Actinomyces sp. ICM39 | reverse complement strand
GGACGGCTCGCGGGCGGGCCGCCGCCCACGGCGCAGCCCGGCCCCACGGCCGGGCCATTCGGCGCCCGGAACACCAGCGCGTGATGAGCGGGCGATAAGTGGTCGATGAGCGCGTGATGAGCGGGCGGACAGGGATCCTACCGCGCGGAAAGCGGGCGGTGGAAAGAGCGGGCGACAGTCTGGCAGGAAATCAGTGCCCGGAGGCGTCGAAGTCGAACAGGGCCATCGAGGAGTAGATGCCCGAGGGGTCAATGCGGTCCAGACGGAAGCCGGGAACGATCCACGAGGCCTCGACGGTCGCGCCGATGTCGAGTGCAAGATCTAGGGCGATGTCGTCCACGTCCTGTGCCAGCGTCACGTGCGGGTGGTACGGGAATCGCGTGTCGTGGTCGAGGGGGCCGGAGCGGATTTCCTCGGCGAGATCCGTGCAGGCGGAGGCGCCCTCGGCCAGCGTCATGAAGGCAACGTTGGAGACGGGGCGGAAGGAATCAGTGCCGGACAATGTGACCCGGAAGGGGGCGTGGCGCGAGGCGATCGAGCGCAGGTGGTCGATGACCTCGGCGCGCGCTTCTCGTGCGACGGGCGTGGGTGGCATCAGCGTGATGTGCGCGGGGATGCGTGATCCGGCCAGGTCCCCCAGGCGTAGGCGCAGGTCGGTGAGCTGTGTGACCCACGGTTCGGGGATCGCGACGACGACGCCGAGCCAGTCCTGGCCGGGGAGTCGTTGGGGGAGGAACATGGGGCCTGCCTGTGTCGCGGTTGTGGTGGCTCCACTGTACCGGGTGTCGGGGTGGGTTCGATGAGGCCGTAGCGCTTGAAGGGTGTGAGGGCGTTCACGTAGCCTTGGGGAAGTGAGACCAAGGAGGATCTTGTGACTGATCTTGTGTGGGCCGACGCCGCTACTCCCGATGAAGGGGCCGCGCAGGCCGCAGACCTGTTCCGTGACGCGTTTGGCTACGAGCCTCGTGGCGTGTGGAGCGCGCCCGGGCGTGTCAACATCATTGGCGAGCACGTGGACTACAACGGCGGTCCGTGCGTTCCGATTGCACTGCCGCACCGCGCCTACGTGGCGCTGTCGCCTCGTGAGGATCGGACGATACGCCTGATTTCGCCGCAGACGCGCGAGGCGATCGACGTCCTCGATCTCGACGTGATCGGCCCGAAGGGGACGCCCGGCGAGGTGACTAACCACTGGACCGCGTACCTGGCTGGCGTTGCGTGGGCGCTCGAGCAGGCCGGATACGGGCCCCTGCCCGGTTTTGATGCGGCCCTGTGGTCGTGCGTGCCTCTGGGCGGAGGCCTCTCGTCGAGCGCCGCGCTCGAGTGTGCAACCGCGGTCGCCCTCGACGAGGTGTGCTCGCTGGGTCTTGCGGGCACGATCGAGGCCCCCAACGACGAGGGACGCAAGGTCCTCGTGGACGCGGCGCGCGCCGCGGAAAACCAGGTGGCGGGTGCGAACACGGGTGGCCTGGACCAGACGGCGTCGCTGCGATGCAGCGAGGGGCACGCGCTGGCCCTCGACTGCCGCGACATGTCGACGCGCCAGGTTCCCTTCGACCTGAGCGCGGTCGGCCTCGAGCTTCTTGTCATCGATACGCGTGCCAAGCATTCGCTGGCGGATGGCCAGTACGGGTCGCGCCGTGCGGACTGCGAGGAGTCGGCGCGCATCCTGGGAGTGGGTCAGCTCGTGGACGTGGAGGACCTGGACGAGGCCACGGCTGCGCTGGGCAATGAGCGCCTGGCTGCGCGCACGCGTCACGTCGTCTCCGAGATCGCGCGGACGCGCGCCTTTATCGAGCTTCTCGACGAGGGGCCGCTCGAGGGGACGCGACTGGCGGTCGCGGGCGCCCTCCTCAACGATTCGCATGACTCTCTGCGCGACGACTACGAGGTCTCCTGCGAGGAGCTGGACGTGGCCGTGGAGGCTGCCCGCGCTGCGGGCGCGCACGGAGCACGCATGACGGGCGGAGGCTTCGGCGGTAGCGCGATCGCGCTTGTCGATGCGCACTCCGTGGAGGGCGTGGCGCGAGCCGTCGCGGCCGCCTACGCGGAGCGAGGCTGGGAGCCTCCCCACTTCATCCGATCCCTCCCGGGACCTCCCGCCGGACGCCTGGACTGAGCAATCTGTGACAAACCGAGGGGCCGGTGCTTCAGCATTTGAAGCACCGGCCCCGGCCTCGTTACACTGAGGACCAGCAGACACGAGGGAAGGACATTCCGATGGGGATCAGCAAACGAGCATGGCAGGTAGCGGGCGCGGCAGCCGGCGGCGCGAGCCTCTTCGGCGGCGGCCTGGCGATTGGGCGTCTCCTGCGGCTGGACTCCCAGCGCGGTGACTACCGCAAGGCCTGGGAAAACCACAACCTGGCGACCCTGGAACGCCTGCGCCAGCTCGACGAACATCCCGAGGGCGAGCGTCCATACCTGATCGTCTCCCTCGGCGACTCCTCCGTGCAGGGCGTGGGCGCCTCGCGCGTCACCGAGTCCTACCCGGCCCGCCTCGCCTCATCTATCGCCGCGCAGATGGACCGCGAGGTCCTTCTGCTCAACCTGTCCCTCTCCGGGGCCACGATCGAGTCCGTGGAACTCACTCAGATTCCGCAGATGCGCGGCCTGGGTCTGCTGGACGGCCCGTACAGCCCCGACTTGGTGACGCTGACCATCGGCGGCAACGACGTCATGACCGAGGACATGGCCCCCGGCCAGTTCGAAGAGCGCCTGCGTCGAGTCCTGGCCGCCCTGCCCGCGAACGCCCTCGTCTCCACGATTCCGTCCTTCGGCATCATGCCTCAGGAAAGTCGCGCGCAGGATATGTCCGACCGTATCGCGGCGGCCGTCTCCGACAGCGACGCGACCGTCGTCGATCTGCGCTCCCTGACGCAGGAATACTCCCTGCCGACCTACACGTTCGCCTACCACGCTGCGGACTTCTTCCACCCGAATTCGGCGGCCTACACCAAGTGGGCACAGCTCTTCGCCGACGCGTGGGCCGCGTCTCGACGTGAGGCAGCCCCCGTCGTCGAGGACGCCCCCCAGTGGGACATGCTCTCGGCGCGGGTGGCACAATCGGAGTATGACGACTGACGGACCGTGGCTCGTCGTCGGGTTAGGTAACCCCGGCGCGCAGTATGCCTCCACCCGACACAACGTCGGGTACTTGACCCTCGACGTGCTCGCCTCGCGCGGCGGCGCGACCCTCACCTCGCACCGCTCGCGCACGCACACCGCCGATGTCCGCCTCGGTATTGGCCCCGGTGGCGTTCCTGGACCGCGCGTGATTCTCGCGCGCTCCGACAGCTACATGAACACCTCCGGTGGGCCGATCAGCGCGCTCGCCACCTTCCACAAGATCGAGCCCTCGCGCATCCTCGTCATCCACGACGACATGGACCTGCCCGCGCACACGCTGCGCCTCAAGGTCGGCGGGGGCGAGGGCGGCCACAACGGCCTGAAGTCCCTCAGCCAGCACCTGGGCACGCGCGACTACGCGCGCCTGCGCATCGGCGTGGGCCGCCCGCCGGGGCGCATGGACCCCGCCGACTACGTGCTCGCCACCCTGCCTTCCAAGGAACGCCCCGACTGGGACGTGACCTTCGAGCAGGCCGCCGACGTCGTCGAAGACATCGTGACCAAGGGATTCGCCCCCACCCAGATGGCCCTGCACACCGGGTCCTGATCGAGGCGGCGCCCCCTGGGCGTCGCCGCGCACCCTCACCGCGAAAGGCAGCGCGTGCTACTCACCGGACTCCTCCCGGACATCACCACCGATCCCGCGATCGAGACGGCCATCGACTCCGTCGAAGCCGGCCGTTCCGGCACGATCGTCGCGCCCGTCGGCATCCGGCCGCCTCTCCTTGCGGCCGTCGCCTCGCGCGCGGCCACGCCCCTCGTGGTCCTGACGGCCACCGGGCGTGACGCCGAATCGCTGACCAACGCCCTGGCCTCGTGGATCCCGGGCGTGGCCATGCTGCCCGCGTGGGAGACCCTGCCCCACGAGCGACTCTCGCCCCAGGTCGACACGATGGCGCGTCGCATCGCCGTCCTGCGCCGCCTCGTCCACCCGGTCAAGGGAGACGACAGTGCCGGTCCGCTGTCGGTCCTCGTCGTCCCCATCCGAGCTTTCCTCCAGCCGATCATCTCCGGCCTGGCTGACCTCGAACCAGTGCGCGTGCGTACCGGCGACATCCTGGACCTCACCGAGACCACGAATCGTCTGGCTGAGCTGGGCTACGAGCGCGTCGACATGGTCGAAGGCCGCGGCCAGATGAGTGTGCGCGGTGGCATCCTCGACGTTTTTCCGCCCCAGGAACCCCATCCCCTGCGTGTGGAGCTGTGGGGCGACGAAGTCGACGACATCCGCGCCTTCTCCGTCTCCGACCAGCGAACCCTCGGCGAGGCCGCCGACGGCCTGTGGGCCGTTCCCTGCCGTGAGCTTCTCCTCACGCAGGCCGTGCGCGCCCGCGCACGTGAGGCCGCCGACCGCCTGCCCGGCGCCGCCGAGATGCTCAGCCTCGCCGCCGAAGGAATCGCCGCACCCGGCATCGAATCCCTGGCGCCCATCCTCGTGGGCGGCATGGAGTCCCTCCTTGACCTGCTGCCCGCGGGCTCGCCGATCCTCGCCTCCGACCCCGAACGCATCCGTGCCCGCGCCGCCGACCTTGTCGCCACGACCGAGGAGTTCCTCGCCGCCGCGTGGAGCGCCGCCGCCGGGGGAGCAGACACCCCGCTCGAGGCCTCCAAGGCCTCGTTCCTCGACCTGTCCGACCTGTGGGGGAGTGGGACGCGCCCCTGGTGGGAGCTCACCGACCTGCCGCCCGCCGACCTAGCCTCCGCGATCAACGAGGCCGACTCGCCCTCAGCGGACGGCCCCGCGCCCGTCGTCGTCTCTCCCACCCTCATGCGCGTGGGTGCCCGCGACGTACACCCCTACCGCGGAGACTTCGCCCGAGCCGCCGCCGACCTCACTGACCTGGCCCGCGACGGCTGGCGTATCGTCGTCACCACCGAAGGCCCCGGCCCCGGCCGACGCATCCGCTCCATCCTCACCGACGCCTCGTGCCCGGCCGCGCTCGCGGACAACGTGGAAGCGCGCCCCGACCCCGGCCTCGTGACCATTACGACCGCGCAGGCTGGCGTCGGCTTCGTCGCGCCCCACCTCAAGGTCGCGATCCTCACCGAAGGCGACCTCACCGGGCGAGCGGGAGCATCCACGCGCGATATGCGCCGCATGCCCTCGCGCAGGCGCAAGGGCGTCGACCCGCTGACCCTGCACCCCGGGGACTACATCGTCCACGACCAGCACGGCATTGGACGCTTCATCGAGCTGGTCTCCCGCACGATCGGCCGCGGTGATGCCGCCTCGACGCGCGACTACCTGGTCATCGAATACGCGCCCTCCAAGCGAGGCCAGCCCGCCGACCGGCTCTTCGTGCCCACCGACGCGCTGGACCAGATCTCGAAGTACACCGGATCCGACGAGCCCTCGCTGACCAAGATGGGCGGCGCCGACTGGGCCAAGACCAAGGCCCGCGCGAAGAAAGCCGTCAACGAGGTCGCCAAGGAACTCATCCGCCTGTACGCCGTGCGCCAGCAGACCAAGGGCCACGCTTTCGGCCCCGACACCCCCTGGCAGCGCGAACTCGAAGACGCCTTCCCCTACGTCGAGACCCCCGACCAGCTCGTCACCATCGACGAGGTCAAGGCCGACATGGAAAAGCCTGTCCCCATGGACCGCCTGCTCACCGGCGACGTCGGCTACGGCAAGACGGAAATCGCCGTGCGCGCCGCCTTCAAGGCCATCCAGGACGGCTATCAGGCCGCCGTCCTCGTGCCCACGACCCTGCTGGTCACCCAGCACGCGGAAACCTTCGCCGAGCGCTACGCGGGCTTCCCCGTGCGCATCGGCACGCTCTCGCGCTTCTCGACCCCGAAGGAAACCGAGGAGGTCAAGGCGGGGCTGGCCTCGGGCGAGGTTGACCTGGTCATCGGCACCCACTCGCTGCTGACCGGTACCGTTTCGTTCAAGAAGCTCGGCCTTGTCATCATTGACGAGGAGCAGCGCTTCGGCGTCGAGCACAAGGAGACGCTCAAGGCCCTGCGCACCGACGTCGACGTCCTGTCGATGTCCGCCACGCCTATCCCGCGCACCCTTGAGATGGCGATCTCCGGCATCCGCGAGATGTCGATCCTCCAGACCCCGCCCGAGGAACGCCAGCCGGTCCTGACTTTCGTCGGCGCCTACACGGACGCCCAGGTCAGCGCCGCGATCCGGCGCGAACTCCTGCGCGACGGCCAGGTCTTCTACGTGCACAACCGCGTCGACTCGATCTCTTCGGTCGCCGCCCACATCACCGAGCTAGTGCCCGAGGCGCGCGTGCGCACCGCCCACGGAAAGATGAACGAGCACCAGCTCGAGGCCGTCATTCAGGACTTCTGGAACCACGAGTTTGACGTCCTCGTGTGTACGACCATCGTCGAGACCGGCCTGGACATCTCCAACGCGAATACGCTCATCGTGGATCGCGCCGACACCTTTGGCCTGTCTCAGCTTCACCAGCTGCGCGGGCGCGTCGGACGAGGCCGCGAACGTGCCTACGCGTACTTCTTCTACCCCGGCGACAAGGCGCTCACCGAGACCGCGCACGAGCGCCTCAAGACGATCGCCGCCAACACCGAGCTGGGAGCAGGCCTGGCCGTCGCCCAGCGCGACCTTGAGATCCGAGGCGCTGGAAACCTCCTGGGAGGGGCCCAGTCGGGCCACGTCGAAGGCGTCGGATTCGACCTGTACGTGCGCATGGTCTCCGACGCGGTCGCCGCCTACCGAGGCGACGCCCCCACCGAAAAGACGGACGTGCGCATGGACCTGCAGGTCGACGCACACATTCCCGACGGCTACGTGCGCGGCGAGCGCCTACGCCTGGAGGTCTACGCCAAGATCGCGGCCATCTCCACGCCCGAACAGGAAGCGGACGTGCGCGAGGAACTCGTCGACCGATACGGTCCGATCCCGCCCCAGGTCGACCTGCTCTTCGCCGTCGCGCGTCTGCGCGAGATCGTGCGCCGCGCGGGGATCACCGAAATCGTCACGCAGGGCAAGTACCTGCGCGTCTCGCCCGTTGAACTGCGTGATTCCCAGGTCATGCGCCTCAAGCGCCTGCACCCTGGAACGGTCATTAAAGCCGCCGTTCGTCAGGTTCTCGTGCCGCTACCGCTCACCTCGCGCGTCGGTGGATCACCGCTCACCGACGGCCCGCTCCTGGAGTGGGTGGAGACTCTGGTGACCAAGATTCTCGTGCCTTTTGGCGAGTAGTGCCTGTGGTGGAATACACTGGTCCTATTGCGTTGCAACACATCTGAGGAAGGAATGCTCGTGCGCTACACACGCCAGCTCGCCACCGCCGCCCTGATTGTGGCCGCAGGACTGGGAATGGGGGCGTGCTCCGCCCATCCCGGTGCTGCAGTCAGCACCTCCAACGGCGACTACAGCATTGCGGAAGTTGACGAGGCTGTCGCCCAGCTCAATGCAGTGACGGGCGGGCAGAGTGGGGTTGGCGCACAGCAGGTGCGTGCCTCTCTCGTCAATGGTCCGCAGCTCCAGGCCGTGGGGGCCGCCGTGGGCGTCGCTGTGACCGATGAGCAGATCGATGTCACTATCGCTCAAATAGCGCAGAAGGCTGGCGGTCAAGTCCCCGAGCTTAGCCGAGCGACGCGTGAGGCCGTGCGCTCCATGTTCCTGGGCCAGAGGCTTAGCGAGTTCGCAAATGCGAATCCGGCTGCCGCGTCGACCATGAACGAGGTCTTCGCACAGGCCCGCGCAACGTCCGACGCACGCATTAACCCGCGTTTCACTCAGCCGTCACTGGGTGGAGGTCAGGCTCCTGCGACGCCTCTGTTCGGCGACGCCGTCTCAGGTGGCCAGCAGGATCCCATGACTGCGCTGATGGGCGGTACCGCCCACTAATGAGCGTGTGAGTATTCGCTCACAGTGCCTCTGGCAGGGACTAATGTCGCTTGCCCGGGCACAAAACGAGGGGTGAAAGTCCCTCACAACATAACGTCCCCCTCGCCGGGGGTGACCACATATGGCGGTCCGTATTACCGTTGTACTGACCGCTTCCACGCAACAACATCGATTGGAGAATGACGTGGCAGTTATTGAAGGCATTGGTGCACGCGAGATCCTTGACTCGCGCGGTAACCCGACCGTTGAGGTCGAGGTCGTCCTCGAGGACGGCACCGCTGCGCGCGCGTCCGTTCCCTCCGGCGCGTCCACCGGCGCGTTCGAGGCCGTCGAGCGTCGCGATGGCGACAAGGGCCGCTACCTCGGCAAGGGCGTCCAGGACGCCGTTGACGCCGTCGTCGAGCAGATCGCTCCCGAGCTCATCGGCGAGGAAGCTGACGATCAGCGCTACATCGACCAGGCCATGATCGACCTGGACGGCACCCCCAACAAGGCTAAGCTCGGCGCGAACGCCATCCTCGGCGTCTCCCTCGCCGTCGCCAAGGCCGCCGCGAAGTACGCGGACCTGCCCCTGTACAAGTACCTGGGCGGCCCCAACGCTCACGTCCTGCCCGTCCCCATGATGAACATCCTCAACGGTGGCTCCCACGCGGACTCCAACGTTGACATCCAGGAGTTCATGATTGCCCCCATCGGCGCTCCCTCCTTCCGTGAGGCTCTGCGCTGGGGCGCCGAGGTCTACCACACGCTCAAGGGCGTCGTGAAGGACCGCGGCCTGTCCACCGGTCTGGGCGACGAGGGCGGCTTCGCCCCCAACCTGGACTCCAACGCTGAGGCTCTCGACCTGATCGTCTCCGCGATCGAGAAGGCCGGCCTGAAGCCGGGCGAGGACGTTGCCCTGGCCCTGGACGTTGCCTCCTCCGAGTTCTTCAAGGACGGCCTGTACCAGTTCGAGGGCGAAGGCCGCTCGACCGACTACATGGTGGAGTACTACGAGAAGCTGATCTCGAACTACCCGCTGGTCTCCATCGAGGACCCGCTGTCCGAGGACGAGTGGGACGCCTGGAAGGCCCTGACCTCCGAGATCGGCGGCCGCGTGCAGCTCGTCGGCGACGACCTGTTCGTCACCAACCCCGCTCGCCTGAAGAAGGGCATCGAGCTGGGCGCCGCGAACGCGCTGCTCGTCAAGGTGAACCAGATTGGCTCGCTGACCGAGACCCTCGACGCCGTCGAGGAAGCGCACCGCAACGGCTACCGTTCGATGACCTCGCACCGCTCCGGTGAGACCGAGGACACCACGATCGCCGACCTGGCTGTCGCCACCAACTCCGGCCAGATCAAGACCGGTGCTCCCGCCCGTTCCGAGCGCGTCGCCAAGTACAACCAGCTGCTGCGCATCGAGGAGCAGCTGGGCGAGGCCGCCGTTTACGCCGGCCGCTCTGCCTTCCCTCGCTTCAAGTGAGCCTAGGCAACTAGCCGCATAGCTCCGCGCGGACCCGCAAGGGTCCGCGCGGAGTCTTTTTCACGGCGTGGGGCTGAGCCAAAGACGTCAACTTAGGGCACGATAGAAGAATGGCTAGTCGTCGTCCTTCTTCCCGCCCCTCCTCGCGTCGTCGCTCCTCCGCTTCGGAGGTAGCGCGTACGACGCGTGAGATTAACGCGGAAAAATCGCGTCAGCGCAGGGCTGCGGCGAAGGCCGCGAAGTCCTCGAAGGGGGACGAGGCCTCGGTAAAGAAGCGCGTGAAGGTGGCGAAGCAGGAGAAGCCGGAGGGCTCGGGCCGCCGTTTTTTCCGCTCGCGCAAGCGGACGGAGAAGAAAGCGTCGACGCGGCCCGTAGGGGAGGGGCGCTCCGTCCTGTCGATCGGCGGCCTGGATGTGTCGACGCGCCTCGTCGTCGTCCTCACTGTCGCGGCGATCCTGTCCGTCATGCTGGTGCCCAGCCTGTACCAGTGGTGGCAGCAGGAACGCGAGCTGGCGCAGATCAAGGCCCAGGTGGCCGAGCAGCAGCAGAAGAACGCTGACATGCAGCGACAGCTGGATCTGTGGAACGACCCCGACTATATCTCCACGCAGGCGCGCGAGCGCCTCGGTTACGTGCGACCCGGTGAGACCCAATACACGGTGGTGGATCCGGGGCCGCAATACCAGGACTCCGCCTTGGCGGCGGCAGCGGCGTCGACCGGACCGGCGCGCCCCTGGGTGCAGCAGCTCGCTATCCTAGTGGGGAAGGCGGATCAGCCGCCCAACACGACGCCTATCCCGTCGGCTGACACCAGCCAGTCGGGCCAGGCGACTACCACCGGCCAAGAAAGCGGAGAATGAGCCTCGTTAACACCACCGACGCAACCGAAGAGGACCTGGAGGTCCTGCGTTCCCAGCTGGGCCGCGTGCCCCGCGGAGTCGTTGGTATCGCCGCGCGCTGCGTGTGCGGTCGACCCACTGTCGTGGCTACCGCTCCTCGTCTGCCCGATGGGACTCCTTTCCCCACGACCTACTACCTGACGCACCCGGCCGCGGTGAAGGGCGCCTCGACCCTCGAGGCGGAACACGTCATGGAGACCCTCAACGAGGAACTCGCCGTCGATGAGGAGCTGCGTGCCGCATACGCGCGTGCGCATCAGGCCTACATCGATGCGCGCCTGAGCCTGGGTGACGTCCCCGAGATCTCGGGTGTTAGCGCGGGCGGCATGCCCACGCGCGTCAAGTGTCTGCACGCTCTCGTTGGCCACTCCCTGGCCGCGGGTCCCGGCGTCAATCCCATCGGGGATCGTGCGCTTGCGATGCTCGCTGAGCGTGGCCTGTTCTCCACCGAGCGCTGCTCCTGCTGAGTGGCCCCTCCGAAGTTCGCCCCGGCCTCGTCCGGGACTCATCTCACGAGAAACGAAGCAATGACCCGCGTAGCTGCCATTGACTGTGGAACCAATTCGATCCGACTGCTCGTTGCCGACGGACACATCGACGAGAATGGACGCCCTCAACTCGCCGACCTGACCCGCCAGATGCGCATCGTGCGCCTGGGACAGGGCGTCGATGCGCGCGGGTACCTGGATCCTGCGGCGATTGAGCGCACGGTCGAGGCCACCGTCGAATATCAGCGCATGATCGAGGCCCTGGGCGCGACCCGCACCCGTTTTGTGGCGACCTCGGCGACGCGTGATGCCTCCAACAGCGCGGACTTCGTGCGCCAGATCAAGGCCGTCATCGGCGTGGAACCCGAGGTCGTCGTCGGCACGGAGGAAGCATCCCTGTCCTTCAATGGCGCGGTGAGCGGCCTGGGTGAGTCCGTGACTGCCCCGATGCTGGTCGTCGACATCGGCGGCGGCTCGACTGAGCTCGTGCTGGGTGCGACCCGCGTCGAGCAGGCGATCTCGATCGACATGGGTGCCGTGCGCGTCACCGAGAAGTTCTTCTCCCACGTGGACCCGGCAGGCGGAGTCCCCATCGAGGATCAGGAGCGCGCGATCGCGTGGATCGACGAGCAGCTTGATCGCGCCGAAAAGTCCGTGGACCTGACGCGCGTGCGCAGCCTCGTGGGTGTCGCGGGCACGGTCACCACCCTGACCGCCCAGGCGCTGGGGCTCACCTCCTACCAGCCCGAGCGGATCCACGGTGCCCGACTGAGCGCCGCCCAGTTCGACGAGGCCGTGCGCTTCATGGTCGATCAGCCGACGTCCGTGAAGGCCTCCCTGGGCTTCATGCCGGAGGGACGCGAAGACGTCATCGCTGCCGGAGCGCTCATCTGGAGCCGCATCGTCACGCGAGTGCTCGCGCGTGCCCAGGCCGCCGGTCACCCGATCGAGCAGGTGGTCACTTCCGAGCATGACATCCTCGATGGCATCGCCCAGGCGATGATCTGAGCGGAGCTTGAGGCGAGCGCCTGCCTCCCGTAGGCTGGACGTGCGCCCGACGCGCCCCCGTGGCCCAATTGGCAGAGGCAACCGACTTAAAATCGGTGTGTTGTGGGTTCGAGTCCCACCGGGGGTACCATTCGCAGTCTTCATCGACGAGGCCGTGGCCCGTGATGCGCACACCGTCCCTCGTGTGGACGCAGGGTTGCGCTGCGCGCATAATGGTGCGTTTCCCACCCGTGGGTCCCTCGTGCGACAATAGAGGCAGCACATCACTGACCAAGGAGGAAATATGGCCAACCCGGTGATGAACTCGATCGTCAAAGACTGGTCGACCCAGCAGACGACTCCCGCCGGATACCCCGCGATGCCCGGGTACCAGCCCGCCTCGCAGCAGGCGCAGAACCCCTACGGTGGCTCGACGAACCCCTACGCGCAGGGCGGTGCCGATGCGCAGTACGGCTACGCGACCGGTTCGACGGAGTACGCCGCACAGAACACCTACCCGGCGCCTCAGGGCGCGCCCGTCTACGGCCTCCCCCAGGGCCAGCAGGGCGGCTACGAGACCTCCATGGACTCCTACGAGGCGATGCTGAATGCGCCCGCCGCCGACGCGGTGGACCGCGGGGCGATGACCTACGACGACGTCGTGGTCAAGTCCCTCATGTGCTTCGGCCTGCTTCTCGTGGGCGCGGTGGCCGGATGGATGACGGGCATCGTTGCGCTGAGCGCTGCCATGCTTGTGGCCTTCGCTGCTTGCGCCGTGACGCTGGGCCTCGCCCTGTTCATCCAGTTCTCCAAGAAGGTGCGTCCCGGCGCAATCGTCGTGTACTCGCTCGTTGAGGGCTTTGTCCTCGGAGCGCTGTCCTGCGCCTTCGAAATGATGTACCCGGGCATCGTGGTGAGCGCCGTTCTGGCGACCCTCGTGGTGATTGGTGTGACACTGGGTGCCTTCACGATGGGCTTCGTGCGCAACTCGAACACGCTCACCCGAGTCGCGGGCATCGGCTCCTTCGCGTTCTTCATCTACTACATGGCGAGCCTATTCCTGTCGGGCACCGGCCTCGTGAACATGGCGGTCGTTCGCAACATCACCGTCTTCGGGATCCCGCTCGGCATCATCATCGGCGTCCTCGCGGTCTTCATCGGAGTGCTGTGCGTCGTGCGCGACTTTGATGCCGTCAAGGTCGGCGTCGCCAACAACGTGCCTGAGAAGTACTCGTGGCTGTGCACCTTCGCCATCATGACCGATGTCATCTGGATCTACCTTGAGATCCTCAAGATCCTGTCCTACTTCATGCGCCGCGACTGACGTGCCGCCTCACTGAAACCCTTAAGGAAAGACATTATGGAAAACATCTCTGTGACCGGCGAATTCGGCCGTAAGCCCGTCCTCTCCTTCGACGGAACCCCCTCCGACGAGCTCGTCGTCGAGGTCCTCCACGCTGGCGATGGCCAGGAGGTCGAGGCCGGCGACACCATCACCTGCCACTACTACGGCGCGGTCTTCGGCTCGAAGGCGGACTTCGATAACTCCTTCGACCGCGGCGGCGCCCTGTCTTTCCAGATCGGCGTCGGCATGGTCATCCCCGGCTGGGATGAGGGCCTCGTGGGCAAGCGCGTGGGCGACCGCGTCCTGCTGTCCATCCCCGCTGAACTCGGCTACGGTGAGCGTGGCGTCCCGCAGGCGGGCATCCCCGGCGGCGCGACCCTCGTGTTCGTCACCGACATCCTCGGCGTGAACTGATCTCATGGCCAATGCGGGGCGGGTCGGCACATTCGTG
>NZ_ALCB01000122.1:0-1514 GCF_000282935.1 Actinomyces sp. ICM39 | reverse complement strand
TTTTACTCCTGGGAAGCTGGTTGAGGCTGCCCAGGGTATCGAAGATAACGCTGAGCCTTTTTCTCAGGCGGTGTCGACGATCGGCGAGGATGTGACGTCTGCGTCGGAGGGGATCAACGGCCCGTATATGGAGCCGTTGGGTAATGCGCTGACTAAATGGGGCGATTCCCTGAGTGTGTTGTTTGATGATTTAGGGCGTTTGGCCGAGGCCTTGGTAGACGTCGAGCGGTCGTTTGGCACGTGCGAAGAAGAGATTATTCAGTCGTTGGTCCAGGCGGGTTCCGGGTCGGAGTCGGGCGGGGATTCGTCGGGTGGCAGCTTGTACAAAGAGCTGAAGCAGCTGTCCCAGTCGGAATCGTGACGGAGGTTTGAGTAATGAGTAGCGATTCGATGCTGGTCTTTAAAGAGGCCAGTGCCACTGAGATGGCTCAGGCCTTCCGTAAGAGGGTCCCCGTGGTCAAGGAGTTCATTCCCGATGTGGCCGCTGATATTAAGGCTACTGTGGGCGATTGGACGGGCGAGTCTCGTCAGGCGTGCGACGCTGCGCTCAAGCGTATGGAGGAGCGCGGCGAGGAATTGGCGGATTTGTTGACGGCGGCAGCTGAGGCGATGGACCAGATCCTGGCGGAGGGTCAGCATGCCGAGTCTAAAGCGTTTGCGTGCATCGACAGTTAAGGATTGTGACTCGTGAGTGATTTTAAGGTCGATTTGGAGGCCATGTCCTCGTTCGTGGAATCGTTGTCGTCCTTTGAGGAGAAGGCCAAGGAGTACGACGTGGAGGACTGGGTTCCCAACTCGGGGATGCTGGAAAATCCTGAGGTCTGGGATCGTACGAACGCGTTCCAGGATACGTGGGAAAAGGGTACCAACGACTTGCGTGAAGAGATTAAGGCTGCCTCCAGTGCGGTCAGTGGTGCTCTGGGTGCTTATAGCGAGTACATGGAGAAGGCTAAAGAGTATATGACGACAGTTCAGACGGCTGCTGAGGCGCTGAGCCAGTCTCCCGTCGTTGGTTCGGGAGCGTGATCTGACGTGGGTGTTGTTGCGCATGGTGCACCGGTTTTTAAGATCAGTGGAGATCCTGGTGGTATTTCGACGCGCGCCGCGGTGATGATGGATCGCGCCAATGAGTTCCGCGATATTCATTCCGGCTTGTCTTCCCTCAAAGCTGATGGGTGGGAAGGTCGCGCAGCGGATCATTTCCGTTCGAAGTTTGATGTGCAGGTCAAGGGCTGGGTGGACGCCCAGGAGGCGTTCTCTGAAGCGTCTGAGGCCTACTCGTCGTATGCGTCGACGCTGTTGTCGGCGCAGAGCCAGTGTGATGGGATTCGTTCGCGTTGGAAGGCTGGCCGCGACGCGGTCCAGCAGGCGCAGAACAATCAGGCTGATGCGCGCAGCCAGGCCGCCGCAGATGGCGGCTCTCCCGTGTTTGATGCCTCCTGTGATGAGGGTCCGGGCCGCTCGGCCATGGCGGCCGCGGTCGCTGATTTCCAGGCGCTGGTCGATCAGGTCAA
>NZ_ALCB01000121.1:0-2949 GCF_000282935.1 Actinomyces sp. ICM39 | reverse complement strand
GTACTGAGCTGAGCTCGCAGACTGATAGCCCCGGCCTCGTCATGAACTGCCTCCCGTTTCTTGGACATCGAAATTGAAGTCCAAGAAACGGGAGGCTTTTCGTGTCTGTGGATCTGGGGTTGAGGCATGATCGTTTGCTTCGGGAGCAGGCGGTGGAGATGTTTGCGAGGGGATTTGGCTATGGTTTGAGCGCCAGGAGGCTTGGTGTGTGTGCCGAGACTGTGAGAGAGTGGCAGAAGATGTACCGCGTGATCGGGAGGGGTGGGCTTCTTGTCATGGGAGTAAAGCGGGCGAGATACGACTATGAGACCAAGGTCGCCGCAGCGAGGGCTATGGTTGACGGTGGGATGAGTAAGCCTGAGGCGATGGTGCGTTTCGGTATTGCGAGCGCGACACCGTTGAAGCAGTGGTGCAGGCTGTCCCGGTCTGGGAGATCTAGTCGTCCTCAAGCGAGTACCTGCCAAAGACGCCACGGCTGCCTGTCCAGCTAAAAACCTGATTGCGAAAGATTCAACATGCCTCAAACCTTGCATGAGCGCGTTTACCACACCAGCAGCGGCAATGTCTTCTATTGGATAGACGCCTCTGCTGACACGGACGCACCGTGGCTTGTATTTCTTCCTGGTCTCACTGCCGACCACACCATGTTCGACGCGCAGATGGCGTATTTCTCAGGTAAGGCAAACTGCCTGGTATGGGATGCTCCTGCACATGGGAAGTCGCGCCCATATCCGCTTGACTTCTCCATGGACGATTGCGCCCGTATTTTGCACGCAATTTTGGAGGCTGAGAGCATCAAAAACCTCGTGCTTGTGGGCCAGTCGGTCGGCGGCTACGTTGCACAGGCGTTCATCGACCTCCATCCGAGAGAAGCTGCCGGCTTCGTCTCCATTGATTCAGCGCCGCTCAAGAGGAAGTACTACTCGACGTGGGAGGTCAAAGCGCTGCGCCATACCAAGGGGATGTACCAGTTTGTGCCCTGGTCGTGGCTGAAGGTGCTGGGATCGTGGGGCGTGGCAACAACCGCCCAGGGGAAGGCCGGCATGCGTTCCTTCATCGAGAGCTACGCCAAGGAGGAGTATGTGGAGCTCGCCGCGCACGGCTACAAGATGCTCGCCGATGCTGTTGAATCTAGGCGCGCTTACAACATTGACTGTCCGGCGCTCTTGCTCTGCGGGGAGAAGGACCATGCTGGCGATGTCAAAGTGTTTAACCGTAAATGGGCTGCTGGTGAGAAGATCCCTCTCGTGTGGATACCTGGAGCAGGGCATAACTCGAATGTTGATAATCCTAGCTTTGTGAACAGTAAGATTGAGCAACTCATGGTTGCGCTGAAATAGTGTTGGGTAACTGCAGCCTCTTCTTGCACATTTTCGTTAGCACGATGAGCGACATTTGTAGATCCACATTGCGTTCTATGTGGTTACTTCCTTCTCTTTAGAGTATATTTCCCCAGATCATCGCCAACACTCTTCGCTCGGGATTTGTTACTCTCGGGTCGGGGAGCGGCCCACCCCGTCGGCACCCCTTTCATCCATGTAGTCAGTTGCGCACAACCGAACTGCGTTTCCGCAGGTCAAAGCTATCACTCTTCGGTCGGACGAAAATACTCTTCTCAAGTGACTACATCGCATGTAGTCAGTGCTGACTACAGGGTGACTACACGGCTCTCTCGATGAAAGAGTAAAAGGAATCCCAGCTCACCTGCCCCGCTGACTACACGGAAACGGGCTATGCGACAATCGAGTGGGAGTAGTACTTCCGCATTGGTGCTGTGAATTCAGCATGAGGGACCCCTGAATTAATGGCTTCGGGGGTCCCTTGCATATTGGCGATTACCCAACTGGGAGTAGTCATTCTCATGCGCATGCTCTGTTTGTTCAAGGAAAGATCGGGATAGATCTACTCGAGTACATGCACGCGAAAAATGCTTGATCCAAGTGGAGTAGGAGTGTGCCCTCAGTTTTTGTGTGCGGTGATCGCAAACTGAAGGGGCAGACGTTCGGGGTGCTCACGAAGATGCCATCCGCCAGTGGAATCTTGTTCCATAAGTTCGGGCCACGGGCACCAGGCAGCGCGCGGGGTCTCTTCAAGCTCATCAATCACCAGCCCAGCGTTGATGAGAGCAGTGACGATCTGGCCAAGGGAATGATTCCACTGGTGGTTCGTTGTGTGAGTAATCCGCGGCGCACCGGGGGAGTCCACGTAGCTTGAATCGTCATCCCACGTCATCGGAGCGTCCTGCTCGAAGTATGGCTGCTCGATCTTGAGCCCGTCGGAAATATCCTCCCCGATTGTCATGAACATCGGGTGGTCATCACGGATGAAGAAAGTGCCGCCCGGTTTGAGCAAGGATGCGACGACTTGTGCCCACTGGGCGATATCGGGGAGCCAGCACAGGACTCCGATCGAGGTGTATACCAGATCGAAGTCGCCGGAGACTGCTTGGCGCGCGTCGTACACGTTCGCGTGAACGAAGTTGACGTCAGCGCCTGCGCGCTCGGCGATGCTGCGTGCGTGGGCAAGTGAGGCCTCGGACAGGTCGAGGCCAATGACGCGCGAGGCCCCGCGGCGTGCAAACCCGATCGTGTCGGTTCCGACGTGGCACTGCAGGTGGATGACCTCTTTGCCCGTGAGATCGCCAAATTTTTCGATATCTTGGGCCAATTCGGCACTGATGGCCGTCGGGTCCTCGAGAAGATGCTGGTAGTCGCAGTAGTTGCCAGCCATGTGCAGCTCGGCGCGGTCGTCCCAGTTGCGTTCGTTATCGGAAAACCACTGCGCTTTCCTGCTTGTTTCAGTCATTTAGTCATTGTATGCCGGTGGGATTTTGGTGCGCGGCGCCTGCAGAGGGTTTGCGTGTTTTGTCCGCACTACGCAACTGCAGGTATGGATCAGGAGATCTGGCAGTGCCCGGTCGTCCTGCTCGCCGACGTTCGTTCCGTGGGC
>NZ_ALCB01000120.1:0-1431 GCF_000282935.1 Actinomyces sp. ICM39 | reverse complement strand
CTGGCGCTCCTGCCACCGGTGCACCCGCAACTGGCTCCCACGGTGCTGGCGCATCCGGTGCGCCTGCTGCCCCCGGAGCTCCTTCGAGCGGCTCGCATGGTGCCGCTTCTGGCCACGGTGCTGCTGGTGGCTCCCCCGCTGCTCCCGCGCGCAACAACGGCATGGGTGAGCACGTCGCTACGGGTGACCCCATTCCCCCGAGGAAGCCTACTGATCCGGACAAGCCGGCTACCGGCTCGGGTCGCGATTTCCAGTCCTCGACAAACAAGACCGATACGCACAGCGGCGGTAACCAGAAGAACTTGGATCATCTGGACTTCAAGCCCGGTGATTCGGACAAGGTTTCCAACGGTCAGTACCGTCCGGTCGAGACCGCAGGTGGTCCTCACCGCGGCGGCACCGACGGAGCTCCGAAGGGTGACAACTTCGAACCGCAACCCGCTGTTGCGGGCGGCGGGAAGCCTCCGCAGAAACCTGATTCTTCTTACCGTGTTGGCCCCGATCGTTCCCTGACACTTGACGAAGTTGGGTCTGAGGGTCGCTTTGCAGTTGGTGGGAAGTCGCAGAGGAATCCCAACAATTCGTGGGACTCCGATGGCTTGTCTACGAACCGGGACGATTACGATCTTTTCGGCGTTGAGAACAGGAAGGACTCTTCCTACCTGGATCACAGCTCGACCCACGCTAACGGTGAGACGCGCGGTGCCGATGAGCTTGTCGGCGCGGGCGTTGGCCGTAGCGAGGCCAGCGTGGGCGCTCAGGGATCCTACGAGCGCGCTGGCGCCTTCGGTGGCAGCGATCCGAGCCGTGTCAGCCACGGAGCGGACGGATTCGGCGGCACCGCCGATTTCGGAGCGAACGCAGGACATGCGGGTCACGGCGCACACGGCGTCAGTAATTCCGCTGATGTCGGTGGCGGCGTAGGCGACGCGTCACGTGGAACGCACGCTGCTGGCGCCACCACGGGCCAGGGCGGTGGCCATGTTGGTGCTGATACTGGCACCCACGGTGGTTCGTCGGCCCCTGCGCAGGGGCCGCACCGCGCCGATCCGGGCATGTCCACCGGTGATACGCACGGCGTTTCGCGCGCTGATTCCACCCCCGGCCACGGTGACACGCCCCGGGCAGGACATGGTGGAGACGGCACCCCCGACGCGCCTACCACACCCAAGAAGGACACTCCTGCCGGGGACGCCCTGGGTGGCGACAAGCAGCCGCATGGCGGAAAGCATGGAGCAGACACGCCTGCCACCCACGCGGATGAGGCCGCCGACGCCAGCAAGGCTGGCCACGGCTCCAGCGACGCACATGCCTCCGGTAAGGCCGATGCCGACGCGAAGCATGGGCACGATTCCGTCGAGCACGCGGAGGCTGACCCCAAGGCGAAGGACCACTCCGCCAACGGTAAGGCCGACGACGCTGCTGACTCGG
>NZ_ALCB01000119.1:0-5013 GCF_000282935.1 Actinomyces sp. ICM39 | reverse complement strand
GGGCTGGGGCCTCAGCGTAGCCTCTGATCAAGCGTGAGCGCTGCGTGATGCCTCGCGGCTCATCCTTACCGAGGGCAAAGCGAGTAATTGGAACGATTGCCGTCGGAGAGAACCTTCGAGGGAGATGTCCGCTTCTGGCGGAGTTCTATTCCTTATGTGACCAGAAGTGTTTGACGACCCATGTATCTCCGTCAGCTACAAGCAGCATAGTGCCTTCGTAATGGTCGACAGCTTCATCACTCTTCGAAGAAAAGGAGATCGTGGAGTAGTCAGGTTTAGTCGCGTCATTGTCTTTGCGAATAGCTGATCCACTCTGTTCGGAAAAGTCGAATGTAATGCACGTTCCGCTAATTTGATCTGGCGTAGAGGTGCAGTCCCATATCTCTTTCGTCATGAGGTACTTGATCGTAATTGGTCGCGTGACACTTCGATCTGTATGTAGTGCCTGGACGTCGTTATTTACTCTGGCACAGTAATCGTCGTTCTGGCATACCTTCATGAAGTCTTCTGTGTCTCCGGTATTGAACGCATATGCCCACAGGTCGACGTACCACTGTGATGTCGCTTGGGCACCAATTTGTCCGCCTGCGTAGAGGTGTGTCGGGGGAGTGGGCTTCGGGACGTCAACGGGAGTCGGTTCTGCGGATTGAGGGGTGTCTCCCGATTGGGAGCCAGATTGCGCGATGCTGTCAGACTGGGGAGACTGTGCCCCGGACTGAAGCTCGGCGTTCGCGTGGGCTCGAGCGTTGAATGCGTGGAACCCCAGGAACGATGCGCCGATGATGACAACAGCGGCAATAACGGTGCCGACCCACTGGCCGATGCTGGAGGTTTTGGTGGTCATGGTGCATCACTCGCTTAGTGTCCTTGGCTTTCTTCCCAAGTGTCGGTGTTGCTGATGAGGAGGTGGGAGAGGCGGAATGGGCCCGTTGTTTCTTTTGTTGTGACGAGGCCGTTGATGGTTTGTGTCTCTCCGGTGAAGGGGTTGGTGGCTGTGCCTGCCCAGGTGGTGGTCAGTGTGATGGTGCGTGTGGCCTTGGGGTAGGGGCCGTCGAATCGGGATCTCCACCCGTTTGGCGGCGTGTAGTAGTGGCGGATGAGGGCTGGGTCGGTGTTGGGCTTCATGCCTTTGTGCCAGGGCATTCCCGGCGAGGTCGTGGTTAGGTCCGGGGTGTCGTCTCCCCAGTTCCAGGTGTAGGAGGTGGCCGTGAATGTCACGGTGACCTCTCGGCCGAACATCGTAACTACATGGGTTTGAGTGGGGCGCGTAGCCGCCACGAGCGTGGGAATGTGCTTGTTTGTGTAGGACACCCCTTCGGGCCGCTTGTACAGGCCAGCACCGTCGGCGTGGATGACGGCCGTGGCTAGGTAGAGGATATCTCGTGTGGAGGGGATGCGGCCGGGGTCCTGGTCGGATCCTCCCTCAGGATCAGCGGGGAGCGGGCAGTTGTCGACCGTGTCGTCGGCGGAAACCGTCGGGCTGTTAGGGGCCTTGTTGACGTACACGTTTTTACAACGCGCAGCGTCCCCGAATGTCTGCGCAGCAGGACTTGCGTCGGAAGAGTTCGTGAGTCTAGGGATATCGTCAGCCGGATTAGGATTTCCGAAAGGGGTGTCGGGATCAAGTTCGCTTTGACCGAGTATCCCCGCAATTACTGCATCTGCGCCTTCGGTGTAACTGTTTAGTTGCCCGTCAGGTTCACCAAACGCCCATCCCGCTGTGGGAATGTAAGTAAGGCAAAGACATGTGGCGAGAGTACAGATTGCGCTAGGCATATGCGATTTAGTCTTATTCATCACCGGCAAATCTTCCCTGCGTTTCAATCCACTGTCCGTCGCGCCATGTCATAATCAGGGTAAACGTGGATTTATACCTCGAGGCGGCGGTGTGCACTTTCGTTTTGGTGCAGTAAGTTCCGTCGTATGAATCGACACGATATTTCACAACGATAGAACCTTCGGGAACATCTTTTCCGTTCGCTTCAATCGGCTCAACACGAAGGACATGTGTGATGTTCGATTCCATTCCGTAGGTCCATCCGCTGTCGTATCGAGTGTTAACGTCTCGGACTATTGCCGACGCAAACTGTGATGATGGGGAGGACATGTCCGCGAATGGTTGCGTGTCTCCCGTGTTCCATGCGTAGACAAGTAGTGCGAGGTAGTGTTCTGCGGCTGCTTCCGCCCCACGTTCACTGTTTTCCTTGGCAGCTTCGGGTAGCTCCGGTTTGGTGTAGGTGTCCGCTGCGAACTCGGCGGGGCGCACGAGCACGCCGTCGGGGCCGATCTGGTAGCCGCCCGACATGGC
Source organism: Actinomyces sp. ICM39 (assembly GCF_000282935.1). Classification (NCBI taxonomy): domain Bacteria; kingdom Bacillati; phylum Actinomycetota; class Actinomycetes; order Actinomycetales; family Actinomycetaceae; genus Actinomyces; species Actinomyces sp. ICM39. The sequence continues at coordinate 2,705 of NZ_ALCB01000119.1, read as the reverse complement.
GGGCTCACTCGACACCGTTGGGGCGGGTGTGGGTGCGGCCGTGGGGCCTGTGGCCGCGACGGTGGGCGTGTCACCCCAGGCATGCCACCAGCCTTCTGCGACACCGTTGACATAGACGGCGTAAAAGCCGCCAATCACCAGCCCCACAACGGCGATGCGGATACCCCAATCAACAGCGCCGACGCGCATCCAGGAGCGAACCGGGGTGCGCTTTCCCGTGGGGCGCGTGTGGGTGGCAGGCCGAGAGGGAGACGCGTGGTCGTGTGAGCGCTGCTCGTCGCGTGACCCCAGCTCAAGGACCGCGTCGTCTTCGTCAGCGATGAATCGATCAGACAGAGGTGAGTTCTCCATGGTGTGCCCTCCACGGTGAGATAAGTGGTGGTCCGCCCCCTCCGTTGGGGGCGGACCCTTAGTTGTCAGGGTACGCGCAGAACCGACACGAAACACTAAGAATGCTGCGCAACCATCACGCAAATCCTCCCACCCACATCCCCGCAACCGCACGAATGTGCACAACCCAGCCCCGGCCTCGTCGTGACCTGTGGGTATGGACGTGTTCCCAGATTGTCACCGGTCGGCGATACCGAGTTATCGGCCTTGCAAGTGGGCACAGATGCCGGCCCCGTGCGATATGGTTATCGAGAAACGAAGCGGGGTTGTTCATCGGCGCTCGGGAACGAACGGCACATGTCGGCGCGATGTGGCGGCTGATCTCTCGCATCCGAATCCGCGCGCATAGGAACCGCTGAAACAACGAGATCCCTCGAGGAAGAGAGGCCTTCAGTGGAAACACAAGGAGAAAAGTATGGAAGCCATCGATGAGTTGATTAGCGCTGCGCAGACCTTCTACGATGACGCGCGCGCGGATGAGAATGGGCGCTCCCGCTCGTGGGAGCATTGCTATCGCGTCTTCCGAGATGCGCGGACCGACCCTTCCCCGGACTACGACTATTTGAGCCTGCACCTCGCTTTCTACCTGGCGAGCTGGGGGATGTATCGGGGCTCGTGCTTCATCCTTCAGAAGGACTACAAGGTGCACACGCCCATCGTCGAGGAGATCCTCAAGCCCGAGTACGACTGCCTGTTTGGGCTCGCGTGTGCGGATTTGCGAAACGATGACGTCCGGGCGCAGTACACGAAGCTGTACAAATACATCGACGCCTATTTCGATCCGATCCGCGAAAAGGTCGCAGGGCGTAAACATACTAATCCTGTGTCCCCGGTCCTCATCACGAAAATCCTGATGGGAACGCTCGGGTGCGTGCCCGCGTACGACAGATTCTTTCAGGATGGCGTTGCGACATACAAGGTGACAACGGCGGAATACAGCCTGGAGTCTGTGCGCAAGCTCGCGAAGTTCTACGAGGCCCACAACGACCGCCTCGAGGAAGCGCGGCGCGGAATGCGGACTGATGACCTCATCTATCCGCAGATGAAGCTCCTCGATATGGGGTTTTGGCAGATTGGGTTCGAGAAGGACGCTGGGGACGCCAAGTGACCCGTGACTGAACTTCTGGTGGGGTCGGCGACGCCGAGAATCTCGGTCATCGCCGACCCCACCAAGAGTCGCTTACCCCCTCGATTGGGCACGTGCCACCCGCCGTGAGGACAGTGGGTGTGCACCCAACGGAGGCCTCGATAATGAGGCCACCGTTGGATGCACACGAGGAGGAGCCACGATCACGGGCGCGTGGGCAACACCGCCTGCCCGATCCTGGTCTTGACGTCCTCGACCTGGCCGGAGAGAACGTCGATGACGGCATTCATGAGCGGCAGCTGGTCGCGCAGCTCCGGGGCGTGCTGGTCGACGAACTTGAGCGCAAAACTGGCTGCGGGAACGCCTTCGACGGTCTGCTCTAGGCGAGCCATCTCCTCGAGTGCTTCCTTCGGCCCTTCGCCGCGCCCGATGCGCACGCCGTAGAACTTGTTGCGCCCGGACAGCCCGGGTACCTCGAGGTCGCCGACGCCCGGGAGGCCGAATGTGGTCATTTCGTTGGCGCCCTGCGAGGTGCCGAGGATCGACACCTCCCTCACGGCCTCGTTAAATGTGGCCGCCGTGAAGTTGTGGTGTGAAGCGTAAAAGTGTGAGCTAATCGTGATGACGATAAAAGGAGTCGATGACCAACTTCGCCTGTGTCAAGAAGCAGTATGCTTGAGTGAGACGTCTGCCACACCTCAAGCGTGCTCGTTGAGAAATGTTGGGATGCGCGATAGTCTAAGCGTAGCTCATCAACCAGGTGTTGAAGGAGTATCTGGAGCCGTCACATTGTTGGCGGCTCTTGCTTTTCCCAGTATTCCATGTAATCTTTATAAAACTTGTTTCGTCGCCTCCGGGATTCGATGTAGTAGGCAGTGATGAGAAGGGCGTATGCTGGCCGCTCCTCCACAATGACTATGTAGTCGAATTCTGTGCGTGTAATTAGGTATCTTGGGTGACTGCTTCTCTTTGTGTCAATCCACCAGCAAAGTTGATCTACGTCAGGAAAAGTATTGTTGAATTCTTTGATGTAAATCGGGATCCAGTGAAATCGTGTGCAACGATTATAATCCAATGTGCGACTAGCCTCATCGGTGTCACCGCAGGAGATGATGTGCCAAAAGACTGCGTGTTTACCGTGAATTTCTGGCATTCTGCGCATACTGAGGGTTAGTCCATCATGTTTCCATGGTAGAGGATTATCTATAAAGTCCCTGAGAAAATATGA
>NZ_ALCB01000118.1:0-17819 GCF_000282935.1 Actinomyces sp. ICM39 | reverse complement strand
GGTGGGCGGCGGCCCGCCCGCGAGATCGCCACACGCGAGCTTCGCTCGGAGTGCTCGATCTCGAGGCCCGCCCTAGCCCTGCCACCGCCCACCGGCGCCGCAGCCGCCTCCACCCCAGCAGGCCTCGCGCCGCCCTCCAGTCGGGCGGCCTCTTACCCACCGGCCCTGCCACCACCCACCGGCACCGCAGCCACTTCCACTCCAGCAGGCCTCGCGCCGCCCTCCAAGCGGACCGGCAAAGGGGCTTTTGCGCCATATGAAGCCTTCCACCGGCGTGTCGCCGGCGTGTCGGAGTCCTAATGACGCCATTCCCCCCGTTGCATGCGAGCTGGGCGGGACCGACAGCGCTCTCCCTCAGGTCAGCCATACGACGGACGCCGTGTTCTCCTCACAGAGCGACGCCATGACGAGTATGTGCGGATAGGTTATCTCAACGCGAATAGGTTATTTCGATCCGGATAGGTTAATAACCTATCCGGATGCGCCTAACCTATCCGTAACGTCACAACCTATCCACATGTCACACGTTCATCACTGATCCACGCCGCCCCCACCAGCGCCGTCGCTCGCGGGCGCACGGAGCGCCAACGCTCACACCCTCCTCAACACAACCAACTGGCAGCGAGTCGGGCGACGTGCACTCCGATGTTGCGGTGTCGTCATCGCCCTTCCTATCCGTTCAACAAACAGGTGTACCCGGTGGGACGGCCTCCCCACCGGGCACACGGACGTGAACTATTCGTTCTCAGGAGTAGTCCTTCTGGAACTTCAGTTCCAGTTCCTCCAGCGAGTGGAACTTCGTCTCGGGAACGACCTTCCAGTAGAAGAGGAACGAGAGGAAGTTAATGGCTGCGAAGATCGCGTACGTACCAGCGCCACCGACGGTCGCCATGAGCGGTGGGAAAACAACGGCTACGAGCGCGTTGGCAAGCCACAGAGTACCCACCGCAATACCGAGGGCAGTGCCACGGACAGCGGCCGGGTAGATCTCGGAGACGAGAACCCAGGACACCGTTCCGGACTGCTTGATAAACACGAAGATGCAGACGATGCCAAGAACGAGCCAGGGCGCGAAGGTCGGGGCACCGGAGATATTTCCCTCGCCATCCAAGTAGGGGCTGATAAAGACTGCAAACACGGCAGACAGCGCAGCCAGAGAAATCGTGATGCCGAGCTCTTGATACATACCCACGTGACGGCGAGCGAAGCGGGCGACGAGCCACAGGCCGACGGCAGAACCGATCGCGGAGATACCACCCGAGACGACGTTCAGGGTGATCGCGTCTTCCATGGGAACACCGGCGGCGTTGAGGATCTTCGGCGTGTAGTACATGGCCGTGTTGATGCCCGTCAGCTGGTCGGCGATACCCAGGACGATACCAATGTAGAGGAGCTTGCGTGCCCACTTGACCTTGAGGATCTGGGACAGCGACCACTTTTCCTGCTTGGACTCGGCGCGCTGGACATCGAGCATCTCGTTGAGCTCGCCGGCGACGTCATCCTTCTTTTCATCGCGTACACGCTTGAGGGAGCCAATGGCCTCGACGATGCGCAGATTAGCTGCGTACCAGCGCGAGGACTCGGGCACAGAGCGGATACCGATCCACAGGGCGATAGCGGGCAGCGAGCACAGGATGAGCATGTAGCGCCAGGTCAGACCATTGCCCGTGCCGGCGACATCCGCAATATTGACGGCGGCCTGGACGGTCTCCCACGCGACAGACGTGCCAGCGTGGCCGAGCACGTGCCCGGATGCATCCACGGCATCACCGGTCAAGGTGACAGTGGGACCACCCTGCATGTGAGCGATGACAGCGTTCATAGAGAAGGCCAGGAACTGGCCAAAGACGATCATCATCTGATCCGTCGCGACAAGGAAACCGCGCAGCCGCTTGGGAGCAGTTTCGCTGAGGAAGACAGGAACCGTCGCGGAAGCGCCACCAACCGCGAACCCAAGGATGATACGCGCCAGGTAGAGGACCCAGATGTTCGGGGCAATCGCGCAGCCGATGGCACCGAACAGGAAGATGATGGCGAGCAACGTGATGTTATGGCGGCGACCAAAGCGGTCGGAGAGGCGTCCGCCGAAGAACGCACCGGCGGCAGCACCGATGCACAGCAGGCCGCCGACCCAGCCTTCTTCGAAGGTGGTCATGTTCAGACCGCCAGCGCCTCCGGGCATGTACATGTATGGCAGGGCGCCAGCGACAACGCCGGTGTCATAGCCGAAGAGGAGAGAGCCCAGCGTCGCGATGGCGGCAATTGCGCCCAGGGAGCGCTTCGCACCGGAAGCGGGGGTCTTCTCGACGAGCTCGCGCACCCTGTCGGGCGTGTAGTCATCAATCGTTGGAGTGTGTGGCATATGGTTCTCCTCTGCACTTCCTCGTCGGAGCGATCCGGATGAACGAGACAGCACCTTTAGCATAATGCCGCGCCCGTGTACGCACCGCTTCCCGGCAGATATCAGACGGACGACGGTCGCACCCCTTGAGGATATCAAGGTCAAGGCGCCCGCAAACACCTCGTCGCCGGCGCACTCAAGCCCACACCTATGGCTGTATAGCACGGAGGGCAGGAACGGCGTCCCTACTCCTCCACTCAGGAAGCTGCCCCTTCAGGAGTTCAACGCCGTCGCGCCCGGTGTACTGGTTGGACAGGAAGCGAATGATCGCCAGTGCGACCGTCAGGCGCGCGGTTCCCTTGTAGTCTTCGTTGCTCGTGGGTAATCCTTTCGCGGCTTTCTTACATGTCCATGGGGAGGCGCCCTCTTCCAGGTGTACCCAGGTCGCGCGGATCCAGTGGTGGGCCGGGTTGTCGGGGGGCAAGCCACACGAGGTCCTCGTTCAGACCGGCCATGACGTTCAGGTAGTACATGTCGTAGCCGGGGGCTGCGACGCAGGGACCGAGGTAGCCGTGGCGCACGGGGGCAACATCGCCGTCGTAGACCTCGCAGCACACGTCGACGCGGACCTGGCTCTTGCGCTAGTAGGCGTCGTCTTCACAATATGCGCTGTTTTGGAGTGGAAAGATGTCGATGCCTGAACGCCCATTGTCATAATTTCGACATAGTGGCAGTCAAAGAACATGAGCGTGTCCTTCCCCTCCATCAGAGTAGCCCATTAAGCTGAGGATCCAAGGGCGCACTCGACAAACAATCGTCACGCTTTGTCCACACAATATGCAACAGAACATCGCCCCCCTCCAACATCAACACTGATACCATGTAACCATATTTAATTAACACGTCATTGCGCCGCACACGAAGGTTTGACATGTCGAAAGCATCGCCCACCTCGGAGAACACCCCCTACGTTCCAGACATCACGCTGGACCGTTCCTCCCCCGTGCCGCTGTACTTCCAGATTTCAGAACCCATCGCACAGCTCATCAACTCCGGCGCCCTGCCTGCGGACACGCGCCTGGAGGACGAACTGTCTATGGCTGCGCGACTGCATGTCTCCCGCCCCACGGCACGACAGGCGCTCCAGCGCCTCGTTGACCGCGGCCTCCTGACGCGCCGCCGCGGCGTCGGTACAATCGTGTCCCCGCGCCACGTTCACCGCCCCATGGAGCTCACCTCCCTCATGCGCGACCTTGTCAACGCCGGCCACAAGGTCCACACGACGATCCAGCGCTACGAGGCGCGCCCTGCCAACGCTCAGGAAGCCGACGTCCTCAAGATCACCGAGGGAACACTCATCGTCCACATTGAGCGCACGCGTTTTGCCAACGACGAGCCGATCGCCGTGCTTACCAACTTCATCCCGACGGACATCGCGCCGACCATGCAGGAGCTCGAGTCCGCCTCCCTCTACGACCTGATGCGCGAGCGCGGGGTCACCCTGGCCTCGGCCCGCCAGGTGATCGGCGCCCGCAGCGCGACAACAAAGGAAGCCAAGCTCCTGTCCGAGCACCGCGGCGCCGCCCTACTGACGACCCAGCGCACGACATACGACCCCTCGGGACGCATTGTCGAGTACGGCGACCACATCTACCGCGCATCGCGATACTCCTTCGAGGCTAGCCTTTTCGCCCAGTGACAGGGTATTGATACTTTGTCCTAATAAATCGTCGAAAGCCAGAAGCAGTCCCCGTAGACTTGTTGTTTGCCGCGAGAGTCGGAAGCAATTACGAAGAAGTGCTTACACCCCATGACACCGCCCACCACTTTGCTCTTACCTTAAATGACAATTGCGCAAATCTGATTACACGAGCAAAACTCGTAATTGTTCGGGGTGCATGATCATGGACGCAATACTTCCTTCAGCGCTTCGTCCAGGGATGCGGTGTCCTCCCCCAGCATGGCCTCAAGGCTCTCGAGCGTGTGGTGCGAGGGACCCGCCAGGAAGGCGACCATTGCACCCACCTCGGACGCGTCCACGCCCATGCGGGCGGCCCACGCACGCCGGTACAGGCGCAGCTGAGTCACGAAGTACGCGACCTTGTCCGGCTTGGTCGCCGCGCTCACCGGGCGTCCACTCTTCCAGTCGACGACCAGGTAGCGGGGACCGTCGCCGCTGACTCGCTCGAACACGGCGTCGATGCGCCCCTGGACGGACACTCCGCCCACCTCCACCGAGAAGGCCTCCTCGATCGCAACGGCCCGGTAGTCCGACAGCTCGTTCGCGACAAAGGCGCGGAAGTTCGCGCGCAGGCGCTCGAGACGCTCACGCTCACCATCCGTCAGCAGGGCCTCGTCCGCCGCGTCGTCGCCGCCGGCCAGAGCGGCATCCTCACCCGCACCCACCTCGTTGCCCGCGGTGATCTCCGAGGCCGGATCCGCGCTCGCGAGGTGAAGCTCGCGCTCCACCCACGCGTGAAACACCGTGCCCAGCGCGGAGAACGAGCTGGGGCGAGCCGGCATGGGTCGGCGCATATCTCGCGCGAACTCATCCGCGTCCTGCAGGAGGGCCGACACGGAGGTCGCGGGAACGCGCTCCGCCCACAGATCGAGGACGGGCGTCTGCCGGGACAGGTGGTATTCCTCGATGAGGGCGACCGTATCGCGCACCGCGGGGTCATCCCCCAGCTGCGCCAAGGCCTCGTAGACGTCCTGATCCTGAGGCATCGCGTCGATCTGCGCCTGCACTGCTGCAGCGGCAGCCGCAACGCGCTGACGCGAGGGACCCGGCTCCTGCGGGAAGGTCTCAAACACCCGCACAACCGCGCCCTGTTCACTACCTTCCTCGGCCTGGGGGACAGGCATCATCAAGCACCTGCCCTCCCCCACCGAGGACTTCACGGCGTGGTCACGCCACCGCCCGTTGGACCACATCTGCGGGTCTTCGATGGCACCGACCGTGCCCGACGAGGCGCCAGGCGTGTGCTCGAAGAGCTGGGCACTGGCATCCATCAGATAGCGCGACGGATGCGTCACCTTCTTATTGAACCCAGACGTCCAGGAGCCCACCAACAGCTGAGCGCTGCGCGCACGTGTCATGGCCACGTAGGCCAGGCGACGCTCCTCGCGCTCCGCGTGCTCCCCGAGGGAAGCACCGTACTCGCCCTCCAGCCACTGCTTGAAGGCAGTCGACGGATTCTTTGCCCCCTCAACGTCGAACTCAAAAGGCGGCAGATCTGCTCGATCCCCTCGCAACGGATGCGGCAACGAGCCGGCGTCGGTCACCCACGCCGTGTTCGCGGGAGGACCATCCGTCCACGGTCGACTCTTGCTCTTGTACAGGGGGAACGAGCCATCGGCCAGCCCAAACACCACAACCCCATCCCATTCAAGGCCCTTCGAGCCGTGGACGGTCAGGATCTGCACGGCGTTCGGGTCCGGCTCGCCCAGCGGAGCATCCAGTCCGTCCTCACGCTTCTCCGCCATGTCCAGATACGCCAGGAAAGACCCAAGGGACGCACCCGGAGTCTCTTGCTCGTAGGCTGCAGCCACAGAAATGAACTCATCGAGTGCGGCGCGGCCTCCCATCGACAGTGGGTCCGCAATCACGTCGTCCAAGGTGCCCATGATGAGGATCGCGCGCTCGACCTGCTCGGTGATCGAACGCCCCACCCCCTCACGGACCTGACGCAGTCGCTCAGCCAACAGGCGCACGCGGCGCACCGCCTCCTCGCTGATCGCAGGATGTCCCTCGGCCGCCCACCCGGGCTTCGGAGGGGAATCCACCGCATCCAAAAGGATCGCCTGATGAGGGTGAACACCCTCCTGACGTGCCAGGAAACGCGCCCAGTCACCCAGCGCCATCAGGTCGGCCGCACCCAGGTCAATGCCAGCCAGCAGACGAGCCAGCCACGGGGATGCCTCCACGTCGTATGCCAGTTCCAAGGCGGCGCGCACATCCTGCACGGCAGGCTGATCGAGCAGACCACCCAGGCCCACGATCTCCGTCGGGATCCCAGCCTCACGCAGGGCATCGTCGATCAACGGAAAGTCCCGACGCTGCCTGCTCAACACGGCGACGCTGCGCCGCTTGCCGTCCTTAACCGGTTGCGAGCGCACCCGCTGCACGAAATCGACCATCGCGCCGAGCGCCTCGTCGTAATCCTGCGTGAAAGCAATGTCGACGGCTCCGGGCCCCGCCCCACCCCGGGGAACCAGGACGGGGGACTGCGCCTTGAGCTCCTGCTTGCCCACCTGGAAGGAGGGCACCTCACGCAGGGGCGCCGCCACCCTATTCGCAGCGTCCAGGATCGACACGTCGTTACGCCAGGCAGTCGACAGGGTGAGGGTCTGACTCTCCTCCGCCTCACCCGTCTGGAACCGATCCAAGAAGGACTCAAGGGACGAGGCCGAGGCACCCCTCCAGCCGTAAATCGCCTGATTCGGGTCTCCCACTGCGGTGACCGCATGATCTGAGAAGAGCATCGACAGCAGTTCCATCTGGATCACCGAGGTGTCCTGGAACTCGTCGAGCAGGACCGCGCGGAATTCCTCGCGCAGGGACGCACGAACCGCCGGCGCCTCGCGCACGATACGCGTGGCCAGGACCAGCTGATCGGAAAAATCCAGGACGCCCATCTCGCGTTTCCGCTGCTGGAAGGCGGCGATCGGGCCCAAGAAGGCGATGCGACGCGAGTTCACATCCATGGCCTTGCGAGACTTCTCGTTCCCGCGCCCCACCTGCTCGAGCTCGCGCCCAAACTCCTCCAGGGCCTCGCGCGCACTCTCCACTGTATAGCCGTGCTCCGCAATTTCGCCCGCGAGGTGCAGGACCTTTCCAACGACGCCGGCCGGGGTGAGCTCATCATCCAGGTCGGTGGGCCACGACTCAACGATCTGCGTCATGAGGTCGATCGCCCCGGCCTCGGACAGCATCGAAAAATCCGGATCGAGGCCGATGCGCATACCGTGCTCGGAGACGATGCGCTCCGCGAAGGAGTTGTAGGTCAGCGCCACCGGGTCCTCGTCGAGGCGCTCACGCAGCTGGGGCATCTCGCGAGAGAGCAGTCGGATGCGCTCACGCAGGCGCTCCCCCAGCTCGCCGGCGGCCTTGCGCGTGAAGGTGAGGCCAAGGATCGATGACGGGGTCAGGTCCGGGTGGTTCGCCAGGAGCCAGAGGACCCGCATCGACATGGTCTCGGTCTTGCCCGACCCGGCGCCCGCGACGACGAGGAGCGGGCGGCGCGGAGCCTCGACCACACGCACCTGCTCGGGCGTCGGCGTCTTCGTCGCGTCGACGATTGCCTGGATCTGCAGGGCACCAAGATTCATCGCTCTGTCCTTGTCCACGTCACTCCACCACCTTGTGGCCGCGCTCGCGTGCCGGGCACAGCCGATCGAAACAACAGTACGCGCAGGCCGCATCCGAGGGACGCGCCTCAAAGTAGGGGCCTCGCGCGGACGCAGCGACCTCACGAACCTTGTTGCGCCACTGTGCAAGCGCCTCACCCTGCAGTGGCTTCTGATCGAACGTCTGAGGCTTCTTCTTCGTGCCGAGCAGCGCGATGCGAGCGCCCGCAACGTCCTCACCTGAGGCAAGAAGCGCCAGCTGGTAAGCCGCCAGCTGCGCGTTCTCGTCAACCTTTCGATACGGATCCGAATTGCTCCCCGTTTTGAGGTCCGTCACGCGCACGCCCTCATCAACGTACTCGATGCGGTCCATCCGGCCCCGGATAGTCACACCTTCAACCTGCGCCTCGACCTTCTGCTCGACGTCCACCCTGCCGGGAACGCCCACGAGGTATGACGCCAGGTTCTCAACGATGGCACGCGCACGACGATCCGAGTGCCGCCCCGCCCACGTGTCCAGGTTGTAACCCAGCTCCTCGATGCGAGCCTCGAGCGCCTCGGTGAGTTCCTCCGGCGTGCCGTGCGGGTGTTCCTCGGCGACGGCGTGAATAAGGGTGCCGAGGCTGGCTGCCGCGCTCGATGGGCCATCAGCTCCGACGGTGGTGAGAAACCAGCGCAGCGGGCACGCCAGCGCGCGCTCGAATTGCGAGGGAGACAGCGTGAGCTCACCCGCGTATTCCTCGTCAGTCGTGGGCGTACCGCCCGCGCCCAGCCACCGCTGCGGCTGCGCGGAGAGCACGTCTTCGCGCGCCATCAGGGCCAGCAGGGTGGCGGCGAGCTGCGCGTCTGCCGGGTTATCGGGGCTGGCCGCGCGCGCCCGCAGGTCCGCGATGTGCCCAGATAGGGACAGAGGCGCGTCCACCTGGTCTACCGGCACAATGTCGTTCTCTCGAGGCGTGCCTGCCAAACGCGCCACCAGATCAAAAAACACCGAAGGCGCGGCATCCTCCGAGCGCACCGCGCCGGCATGCACGACGCACCGCGCGCGCGTCAGGGCCGCGACGAAGAGGCGGTATTCGTCGTCCAGCACCGCGCGCCGGGCCTGGCGCGTCGAGTCGATGAGTTCCTCTCGCCCATCCTCGCCCACGGCGACGCGGCCTGCACCCACGTCTGCGAGCAGGTCGGCGCGCAGGATCCGATCGCGCAGGCGCAGGTTCGGCCAGGCCCCATCCTGCAGGCCAGCGAGGACGACGACCTGCCAGTGGCGCCCCATCGCCTGCGCGGGGGTAAGTACTTCGACACCGCCCGGGCGCACGCCCACGCGCGAAATCGTGTCAATAGGGACCGAGCCAGCCAGCAGCTCGGAGGCGAAGCGTACGGCCGAGCCGGCGGGGTTTCGCTGCTCCCACACGTCGGCAACGCGCAGGAGGGCCACGACGGCGTCGAGTTGGTCGTCGTACCAGCCCGACGAGTCGTCCGATGCGATGGCCCGCGAGCGCCACTCGCCCGCCACCCCGGATGCCTCCCAGAGCGACCACAGGCGTTCCTGGGGGCGAGCGCTCCCATTCATCCCCAGCTCCCACAGGCGCACGGCCGTCTCGAGCGGACGTGCGAGCATTGCGGCGGCGCGAGCGCGCTTGCCGCCCGTCTGTTCAGCCTGCTCCAGGTCGGGCCGCCAGGTCTGCGGGTCACTGACGAGGTCGGCCATCGTCAGAGGAATCGGCGCGGCCTCGTCGCCCGCCTCCTCGGCGGCCTGGGCACGCGCGGCGTTCAGGCGGCGCAGCAGCCGGTGGACCGCGAGCGCGTCGGCGCGCACGAGGGGCGACGGCAGGAGGCGCTCGGCGAGTTCGCGGCGCACGGCCACATCCGTGTCGCTCTGGCCCGTCGGCATGGTCACGAGATCCAGGAGCAGGCGCGTGGTCGGCTGTGTTGCAAAGTCGAAGGCGCGACTGCCTCCCGCGACGGGCACGCCGCCGCGCTCCAGGTAGCGGCGTGTTTCGGCGACCATCGACGCACTGCGCACGATGACGACCTGATCCGAAAAGTCAATGCCGTCGTGCAGGTGGTGGGACCTGAGGGCGCGCGCGATGAGCGCGCCCATCTGCGAGGGCGTCGCACCCAGGTGCGTGAACAGACGTCCCTGGGAGGCATCGTCTGCGACGTCGGCCTCGCGCCGGGCGGGCGATCCGGACTGTGCGATGCGCGCGCATGCCTGGCGCGCCAGCTCCCGCACGGCGCGGGACATGTCGTAGACCTGGCCCAGCTCAGCGATCTCGACACCAAGAGCACTAGCAAGCCTGCGGTCCAGGTGCGGCTCGCCGCCGCGATATCCGGCCACGGCCACATCGGAATCCGAGAAAGCGACGATCCGCGCGCCCGCGTCGCGGCAGGCTTCCAGCAACCTCAGCGTCGAAGGCGTGCAATCCTGCAGGTCATCGACGATCACCACATCGGGCACCGGGCACGGCGCCTGCACACCGCGCTTCGGCGCGTCCTGCTCCCATGCGTCAATCAGGTCGGCCGCGAGCGCCTGGATACGCGACAGGTCCACGCGCAGGGTGCGCGGATACTCCGGGGAACGCTCGGGCCCCTCCTCCAGCGCGGCGACTATCGCGCCCGCACCCTGCCACTCCGGACGGCCAAACCGGACCCCGGCCTCGGACAACTCGGCCGCGTCCATCCCAGCCTCGCCCGCGCGGGCCACGAGGTTACGCAGCTCAGCGCGGAACGCCGGCATCGCGCGCATCTGCGGGCCAATGTCCTCGGGCCACGGGGCCTCCACGGACTCCAGGGCCTCGGCGAGCATCTGGTCCTGGGCCGCGCCCGTCACCAGCTCGACCCCCTCCAACGGCACGTCGCGCTGGGTGCGCCACGTGGCCACCACCTGATAGGCGAAGGAGGCGGGCGTGCGCACCGGGCGAACCACATCCAGGCCAAGCGCCTGCGCGCGCGGAGTCAGCACGTCGGCGCGCGTGCGATCGGGAGCAAGAATCAGCGCGGAGCGGCCCTGGGAGGCCGCCTGCTCGAACACCGCCAGGGCACACGTCGAGCGGCCCGACGACGGCGCACCACGCGCAATCACGTCGCCCGAACGCGCCGCGTCCACGACCGCACGCTGGCGTGCGTTCAGCTCCGGCAGACGCCACCAATCGGCACTGCGGCTGCGCAACCTGACCTGAATTTCGCTCATAACGCAATACTCGCAGACCCCACCCACATCTGCGGCACATATGATGGCCATGACGATATTTACCAGCTAGGAGTCATCATGGAGATCTTCATCGGCATCCGCGGCAACACGCGCCAGCTCGGCTTCGACATCGACATGAGCGAAGACGAGCTCATGGCCAAGGTCAACGAGGCCCTTGCCTCCGCCCACGGCGTCCTCGACCTCACCGACACCAAGGGCCAGCGCACCCTCGTGCCCGCCCACGCCCTCGCATACGTGCAGATCGCCGCCAAGACCGAGCGCCGCGTCGGCTTCGCGATCCACTGATTCGCGCCCAGACGAACGAGGCCGGGGAACCCGAGCGGACACCATACCGCCCGAGGAACCCCGGCCTCGTCTATACCCTGTGGCCTCAGGCCTTCAGGTGAATGTCCTTCATGCGCTCCCCGTGGCGCTTAATCACGTACTCCGTGATCTCATCGACGTTCTCCGGGGACGCAGCCAGCGACGGGTAGGTGAACAGCGTCGCGCGCACCAGGCCGAGGGCCTCGCCCGCCACGCGTCGACCCCACAGGGACAGGCGCGCCGACAGCTGCTCGTCCGCCTCGATCTGCGGGCCCAGGTGTGCGCGCACCCAGTGCCCCTGCTCGAAGGGCCACACGTCCTCGATCCCCTCAAACAGACCGTGCACCTGCGCGACGCGAATCAGCATGTCGCCCAGCATGCCGCGGGTAATGAACGTCTTGACAGCGCGCTCCGCGAACGTCGTCGGACGCGTGCGCGCATCCAGATCGTCGTACGCGCCCGAGAACGCATCACCAGCCGCCAGCAGATCAAAGCCGCGGTGCTCACTCCACAGCTCCAGCTGCTGGTAGAGCTTGAAGCAGCGCGCCGCCATGCGCGCATGCTCCACGTGGGCCTCGAACGTGGGGGCCTGCTCGCCGTCCTTCGCCAGGCGCGTCATGAACGCGAGCGACGAATAGGCGAGAATACCAAGGACTTCGGCGTCGTCGGCGGGGACGGATTCAAACTCGTGTGCCATGACTCCAGCATAGTGCCTGACAAGCTCCACGGCCCGCCGCATGGGACCCTGTTCTTCCCGATTAGTGCCTGTCTCTGTGACCAGCCCCTCCCCCGCGAACTCCTCACACACCATTACACTGAAAGGTGACCACCGGAAGACCGGTCGCATTCTTGAGACATAACACGTACGCGCGGACGAGAATCCCCGCGCCAGATAATGCGCGATCGGCACCGACCCCAACCCCGGAAAAGCCCGGGAGACAAGGTAGATCGTGACCAACACGAGCACTGAGGCAACTGTGCCCACCACCGACGTTGACACCACCGAGAAGGCCACCCCGGCCTCGTCCGTCGAATACTCCGCAGGCGTCGTCCGCCTCGGCAACATCAAGCCCGCAGCCCCCGAGGTCGAAGAAGCCACCCCGGACATTTCCGGCAAGGGCGAGGATCTCGACAAGAAGTCCTTCGCCGACTTCGGCGTCACCGACCCGATCGTCGACGCCCTCGAAGACAAGGGCATCACGCACCCCTTCCCGATCCAGGCCCTCACCCTCGGCCCCGCGCTGGACCGCCACGACATCATCGGCCAGGCCAAGACCGGCACCGGCAAGACCCTCGGCTTCGGCATCCCCGTCCTCGAGGACGTCATCGCGCCCGACGAAGAGGGCTACGAGGACCTCCTCAACCCGAACAAGCCGCAGGCGCTCATTATCCTGCCGACCCGCGAACTCACCAAGCAGGTCGCCCAGGACCTGCGCGAAGCCGCCAAGTACCTGTCGACCCGCATCGTTGAGATCTACGGCGGCGTCGCCTTCGAACCCCAGATCGAGGCTCTCGAGCGTGGCGCCGACATCGTCGTGGGCACGCCCGGCCGCCTCATCGACCTGCTGCGCAAGGGCCACCTGCACCTGTCCGGCGTCGAGACCGTCGTCCTCGACGAGGCCGACGAAATGCTCGACCTGGGCTTCCTGCCCGACGTCGAGACGCTGCTCAGCCGCGTCCCCGAGAACCGCCACACCATGCTGTTCTCCGCCACCATGCCCGGCCCCGTCGTGGCCCTCGCCCGCCGCTTCATGGTCCAGCCCACCCACATCCGTGCACAGGACCCCGACGACCAGAACCAGACCGTCAACACGGTCAAGCAGGTCATCTACCGCGTTCACGCCATGAACAAGGTCGAGGTCGTCGCCCGCATCCTCCAGGCGGAGGGCCGCGGCCGCACCGTCATCTTCTGCCGTACCAAGCGCACCGCCGCCCGCCTCGGCGAGGACCTGACCGCCCGCGGTTTCGCGGTCGGCTCGCTGCACGGCGACCTGGGCCAGGGCGCCCGCGAGCAGGCCCTGCGCGCCTTCCGTAACGGCAAGGTCGACGTCCTGGTCGCCACCGACGTCGCCGCGCGAGGCATCGACGTCGACGACGTCACGCACGTCATCAACTACCAGTGCCCCGAAGACGAGAAGATCTACATCCACCGCATCGGCCGCACGGGCCGCGCCGGTAACTCGGGCACGGCCGTCACCTTCGTCGACTGGGACGACACGCCGCGCTGGTCGCTGATCTCCAAGGCCCTGGGCCTGGGTGTGCCGGATCCGCTCGAGACCTACCACACCTCTCCCCACCTGTTCACCGACCTGGATATCCCGGAGGGCACGACCGGTCGTCTGCCGCGCGCCAAGCGCACGCGCGCGGGCCTGGACGCCGAGGTCCTCGAGGACCTGGGCGGTTCCGCTCCCCGCTCCGAGGGACGAGGCCGTGGCGGCTCGCGTTCGGGTTCCGGTGGCTCGCGTGGTGGCTCACGTGGTGGCCGCGGTCGTTCGTCGCGTGGTGGTTCAGCTGCTTCCTCCGACGCGTCGCGTTCGCGCGGGTCGCGTCGCGGCTCCCAGGACGGCGATCGCACGCTGAACGCCGGCAAGGGCGGCCGCTCCGACCGCGGCACGCGTGGCCGTGGCCGCGGCGAGCACTCGCAGCATGCGGGTGAGGCATCTGAGGGCGCACCCCGCGCCCGCAAGCGCATCCGCCGCCGCAAGGGCGGCGAGTGAGGCTGTAAGCGTCGCACTGATACGACATGAGGAGGGGTCCGAGCCGCAAGGCTTGGGCCCCTCCGCTGTTTGCGACCTCAGGGTACGGCAAGATTCAACCTGATCGGGAACATTCAACCCGTTAGGGAAGATTCAACCAGATCAGAAGGGGTTGAATCTTCCCGATCGGGTGTAACACCTCATCGGTTACAAGCTTGTACGCGGGTTTCCTCGCTGACACTGCACATGCCGGCGTCCAACTGGGCCCGGCCAGGCAGCGCTGCACCCGATCCGTCGCGCTGCACCCGATCCGTCGCAGTGCACCCGATCAGAAGGGGTGTAATGCCTACGGATCGGGTGCACCACCTCATCACTAACAAGCTTGCGCGCGGGTTTCCACGCTAACACTGCACATGCCGGCGTCCAACAGGCCCTGGCCAGGCAGCGCTGCACTAGATACAGCAGCGATGCACTAGATAGGAGAGCATTGCACTGACTGCTATCCAGTGCAATGCTGCGCTAACTAGTGCAATGCCACCCAGCCACCAGCCCCGTCGTGGCACTGGGCGACGCCTACGACCCCCACCGACGCTCAACAGGCCCAGGCCATGCAGTGCTGCACCACTTAGGGAGCATTACACCAGTTAGGGAGCATTACACCACCTCCGAGCCGGTGTAATACCCCTCTAAGTGGTGTAACACCACTTAGCAACAAGTACACACGCGGCGGCACTGCCCCATCGGCAAGCCCAAACGCCAGGCGCCAGTCTAACCGCCCCAGCTCACTCCCCCTCGGACACCCCACCCCCGTGCTTCGCGCGCTCCGTGAGGACGCGCTCGACGACGCGCGGCAGGCGGGTGGGGGTGTCGCGGTGGCGGCTCATGGTGAGGAACAGGCGGATGCGGGTCAGGGGCGAAACGCGCACGGATTCAGGCCAGCGCGTGGCCACGTACTGCACGGCGTCGGCGACCTCGAGACGCCGCGTCGAGTTGCCGACGCGCACCCACAGCTCGGCCTCGCCCTTACCCTTGGGGCCCTTCAGGTACACGGGGCGCGTGGACGGCGGGATGGTCACCCGACACACCTCCTGGCGCTCGTAGCCCTCCTGGGGGTCCGAGGCCTCGGCGAAGTCGAGGAGGGGCAGCGCGGCCGCGTTGGTGCCCAGGCGCTGGCCCCACAGGTCGCGGATCCACAGCTCGAAGCGGTCGGCGTCCGGGGTCTTGAGGGTCGCGTAGTCGGGCCCGAGTCCGATGAGGCGCCCGTCGTCGTCCACGCCGATGAGGAGAGTACCGCCTCCGGAGTTCATGAACGCGGCGACCGTCTTCGCGATGACGGTCTCCATGGCGTCGTCGCGCTTGCCGGCCCGCATGTTCCAGCGGGCGCTGGACTTGAATTCGAGGGAGTCGGATTCGCCGCGCTTGGCGACCTCGGCGATGGGCTCGAGGCCGGGCCGCGGATGCAGGTACGCGACGATTAGGGAGACGATGACGACCACGACGAGGGCCACCGCCGCGGCCACACCGATCATCGCGGGGCGCCACATGTCGGAAGACGAGAAGATCCAGCCCGCGACCAGCAGGCCACCCCACAGGCCCCCGAGGCCGGTGAGGGTCGCCGAGGCCGTGGACATCGTCATGCGCGAGGCCAGGAGGCGTCGCACGACCATGCCGATCACCCAGGCGATCACGAGCAGCATGACCTGAATGCCAATCCAGCGCAGCAGGTCGGGATTCTGGGGTGTGGCCCCAAAGCGGGGTCCCTCAGCGGTCATGAGTGCTCCTCACACAACAAGTCGGCGGCGGGATCGGATGCAACAACCCTATCCCACCGCCGACAGCCCCTCAGCGCATGATGCTCTCAGCGCAAGGACGTGTGCTTCTCGATCGAGCGGGAGGCCCACAGGCCCAGGATCAGGGCGAACAGGGGCACGAGGACATAGGAGCCGATGCCGATGACGTTCGGGTGGCCGTCGGTTCCCATCGTTGCCCGGTACGAGGTCCACATGATCTCTGTGGAGAAGTGGCCATCAGTCGTGACGGACAGCGGAAGGAAGAACGTACCAACCGTGGAAAGCACCTGGTTCACGATGTACAGCAGGACGAAACCGATGATGGGGGCGCCGAATCCGAGGTGGTTGAAGCGTCCTTCAGCGCCGATCGTCATAGCAGCGCAGGCCTGCACGACCCAGGACAACGACAGGATGACCTGAACGGCGATCATGAGGACCACGGTGGAGGTGGGAACTCCGGCCACGAGCGAACGCGGTCCAGCGGTGTACTCCGCGAGGCTAATGCCGTCGCTCCACGCGGCGGCCGAAGCGACGGCGAGGATTCCGCCGACGGCCAGGGCGAGGGCCAGGAGGCACTCAATCATGATGCGGGTGTTCTTCGCCCAGAAGACGACCTTTCCGGAGATCGGCAGGCTCATGGTGAAGTAGCCGCGCTGCCCGTACAGAGTCTTCCAGTAGTCGGCCATCGCCGCGATCGCGCAGGCGACCGGCGTGAGCGCACACAGGGCGTAGGCGAGCACCGCGGTGGAGCCGCTGATCCCCGGCAGCCCCGCGGCGACGATTCCCGACGCGACGGCAATAGTGACGATGAACGCCCCGAAGGAACGCCCGTCCGCGACGGCGCGCGACCGGATTTCGTAGGCAAGCAGTTTGGTGAACATCAGCGGTACTCCTTCCGGAAGATGGCGTCGAGGGAATCGCCGTGGGAGGCGCGCAGGTCGTCGGCGTCTCCCTGCAGGAGGACCTGTCCGTCCTGCATGAAGAGCGCATAGTCGACGAAGTGTTCGATGTCGGAGATGAGGTGTGTGGACATGATGAGGAGGGATGAGGGGTCGAACTCGCGCAGGATGCCCTCGAGGATCACGTCGCGCGTCGCCGGGTCGACGCCGCTGATGGGTTCGTCGAGCAGGTAGACGCGGGCGCGCCGGGACATGATGAGGCTGATCTGGAGCTTCTCCCCCATGCCCTTGCTCATCTCGCCGAGGCGGCGGTCGGTTGGCAGTCCGAAGAAGTCGACCATCGAGGAGGCCTTGTCGGCATCGAAGTCGGCGAAGAACGTGGAGTAGACGCGGATGGCGTCCGCAGCGGTCCAGTCGGTGTTCAGGAAGTCGGCGTCGGGCAGGTAGGAGACGATCGCCTTGGTGGCGACGCCGGGCGCATGCCCGTCGATGGTCACGGTTCCCTCGTAGTCGGAGAGGACTCCGGCGAGGATCTTGAGCAGCGTGGTCTTGCCGCAGCCGTTGGGGCCCATGAGGCCGACGATGTGCCCGGAGTCCAGGCTCAGGTTGTAGTCGCGCAGGGCGGGGGTCGAGCGGTAGCTCTTCGTCAGGCCGGTGACCTGGACGAGGCCGGGGCCGGCCACGCTCGCGCCTGTGGGTTGGGTGGTCATGAGAGTATTTCCTCCTGGTTTACAGGTCCGCGTTCCAGCGTTCATCGACGAGGCCGTGGGCACCTTCAACATCAACGCCGAGGGCTCGGCAGGCGCGGATGAACGCGTCGGCCGCGGCGCGTGCATCCTCCTGGCGGAGGGTATGCAGTGCAGAGTCGTCGGTGGCGACGAATCGTCCGGCCGTCCGTTTGGAGACGGTGAGGCCTTCGTCGTCGAGGGCGGCGAGGGCTCGCTGGACGGTGTTGGGGTTGGTGCCGGCCTCGATGGCGAGGTCGCGGACGGAGGGGATCTTCTGGCCAGGCTTCCACGTGCCGTCGGTGATACGGGCGCGGAAGTTGTCGGCCAGCTGGATCCAGATGGGGCGGGCGTCATCAAAGCGCATTGATGCATCCCTCCTGTCTTACTGTATTAATACACTAATACAATGACACAGATGCCTAACTGTGTCAACCCACTAATACAGTTGGGCCACATACCGATACAACCACACGTCTTCACACAGCAAGAGAGGCCCGGAACC
>NZ_ALCB01000117.1:0-3112 GCF_000282935.1 Actinomyces sp. ICM39 | reverse complement strand
GCGCCTCGAAGCCCGCCCGTGCCCTCCGGTCCCTCCGGCGCCCTTCACACCGGCGGCGCTTGTGGTTCTGGTGTGCCCGGCCAGGCCCCGCCGCCGCCCACCGGCACCGCGGCAGGTCCCTTCGGTGCCCTCCGCACCGGCGGCGCTGTGTCGCTGGCGTGTGGCTTGGTGCGTGTTGTTACAAACGTCGTCAATCTGAGGTGTTTTTCGTGTGGATTTCTGATCCGTTGTTACAAACGTCGTCAATCCATCGGCTTTTTCGCTGATAATGGTGGTTTTTTGGCTTGGATTGACGACGTTTGTAACAGAGGTCCTCGTGAGGCGACTCGAATTGCGTTGGTTTGACGACGTTTGTAACGTCGGCCGTCCGCTGGTCGCTCGGCCAGGCCCCGTCGTCGCCCACCAGCACCGTGGCAGGGTCCTCCGGCGCGCTTCACACCAGTGGGGCTAGGTCGATGTGAATAGCCCTGCCAGGCCCTGCCGCAGCCAATGGGCGTCGCAGCCAGGCCTCGTCGCTACCGCACGGGTGTCGCGTCCAGACCTCACTTGCCGCATTGCTGAGACCGCACCCAATTTCGCACGTAATTCCCCTGCGACTATTTCAAATATTGAATTCAGGTCGTTGGAATTGCAACGTTTTCTGGCTTTGTTGACACTTCATCCAATCGAATTACGTGCGACTTTTCGGGCGGCTTGGCCCCACCGCCCTCAAAATTTCGCATGCAATTCTCTTGAATGTGTTTCATGGTTTGAAGTCTGATCGTTGGAATTCTGCGGATTATGGGGTCATGGTGTGGAGGGCCGATGTGGAATTGCATGCGGAATTGAGGGAGTTCCCTTTTCAGGGGCATTGCACTACTTGGGTAGGCATTGCACTGCTTAGTTGCCAGTGCAATGCTGTTCTATCTGGTGCATTGGTGCTGTATCTAGTGCACTGCTTCGTTGCGATGAAACCGGTGACACCTTTGCGGGCCTGAGTGAGTGCTGGCTTGAAACTGGTGACACCTTTGCGCGGGGAAAATGTTGGTTTTTCGGGTGTTGAGGGCTCGCAATGGTGATTGCGGTTTCATTGGTCAGCCCGGGGAGGCGAGCATTGGTGCCGGCGGTTTCACGTGGAAAATGTGAGTGCGTAGTAATGGCCTTGAACGTTTAGATTTCGAGTAGTTGCCGTGCTGGGCGTGTTCTTTCGCGCTTGGTGGCACTCCGGCCAGGTGTGCGATCCCTACGGCACCCTCCACGCCGGAAGTGGTGGGGGTTTGCACTACATGAAGCCGTCGTACAGCGTGTCGCCGGCGTGTCGGACCCCCGTGTAGTGCAATTCCCCCACGCTGCTCAGTGCTGCATCCGGTTTTGTGCGTGCACCGGGTTTCCCTCGTGTGTTCGCGGCATATCCAGCGTCGTCTGTGCCATCGGATCCGCGCCGGGACCCCAGCCCAGGGCGCGTCGACCACCTCCACCACCACACACCCATAGCCCTGTGTGATTACGCCACAACCCGGGCAGCCGGAAAAGTGATCGCAGGACTCCATGTCGAGAATCAGACCACAGGCACGTCGAGCGACAGCGATCAGATGGAAGCCCTCCAAACCGACGAGCAGATCACAACGATCAAGCGATGTAGAGCAGCAGCAGGTGGGTGAGACACCGCCCGAGGTCCTTGAAGACAGCGGGGGTAGAAGTCCGCTCATCATCAAGGACCTCGACCTCTACCCGCAACCCCCGACCAACATCCGGTCACCCATACTCAACTCGGAAGAGCCAGTTTGCCTTCGAGCGCACTCAAAGGTTTAGCGTAATAGACATGTTGGAAGAACGGTTAGAGCAAGCCCTTAGGCTCGCGATCGATCCACCCGGAGGGCTAAATACTGCGGCGTTGCGCGACCTGATCAGAGATGACGAGAACACTCAGTGGGATATCGCTACCACTGCCGAGTATTTGGGAATCAGCGCACATACGCTGCGCTATTACGAACGCGCAGGGCTGGTGAAAGTAGGACGCGACGCATCCGGCCATCGGCTTTACGATGCTGCGGCTGTACGGCGTATGGTTTTTCTTACCCGAATGCGGGTCTCTGGAATGTCGATTGCCCAACTCCAGCATTACATTTCCTTGGTTGAACAAGGTGCAGAAACAGTGCAGGAGCGTCTTGATTTGATGCTGGAGCATCGCGACATCCTTCGGCAACGAATAGAGGATCTTCAGTTATCGCTGGCAGCTACCGAATTCAAGATAGCAATGTATCAGAAAGGTTCCCGTCCATAATGAGTGATCAGTACGATATTGATTCCGTCGATAACCAGCGACGTCGTGATCTTGGATTGCAGGTTCTCTCCCGTATCGACGGAGACGCTGGTCAGAGTGTTATCGAATCACTTTCCGCGTCAAACCCTGCTTTAGGACACCACATCGCCGCATTTGCTTTCGGGGATATTTACGATAGGCCCGGTCTGGATGCGCGCAGTCGCCAGTTAGTAACAATTGGCGTATTGACTGCATTAGGCGGATGCGAACCTCAACTTAAAGTTCATGTTGGAGCGGCACTCAATGTCGGGATTTCCGAAGAGGAAATTCAGGAAGCTATCCTGCACGCCTCAGTGTACTGTGGCTTTCCACGAGCACTGAACGCTACTTTTGCAGCACAGGAAGTAATTGAGTCACGGCGGAAGTGCGACAGGTAAGTTGATGTGGAGGTGCTGTATGCATCAATTTCTGTTTCGGTCTAGTTGGCCATCAACTTGAAAAAGAATTCTGGGTTTCCTGTCGAGTAGTACTGGTACCAGGTGTTGATTGTCTCTACCGGGTAGACGTCAAGGTACTCCAGTATGGCTCTTGCTCGGTCCAGTCCGGCGGCTGAGTTGGCGGTGATGAGGTTCTTGTCCACCCAGACGTTTTCAGTAGCGTCCCGCATAGTGGTGTAATCGTGGGTGGTCGGCCTGTTGCTTGTTATGGGTGCGGTCACTGCGTCAATTACATGCCCAAAGGCTCTGATCGTTGGACCCCGAGCGACGCAAACCTGGACGTCATCGCTGACGATTGGGGTGAGTGCCCCGGCAAAACGCCCCACTGGGACGCACCCAAGCAACGCCTCGAACTGCTGCTCAGGACATAACC
>NZ_ALCB01000116.1:0-55243 GCF_000282935.1 Actinomyces sp. ICM39 | reverse complement strand
GGCGTGCGCGTGCGGGTGGTGGACGCGGTGCGCCTGCGCATCGGCGCAACCTCCCAGTCGGGCAAGGCCGGGGCGCAGCGCACGGTGGGGCGCATGGGGTCGATGCGCGCGCTCGCGGTTCCTCCGCGCGGTGTTCTTGTGGTGGCGGTGGATGACGTGGTGACGACGGGGGCGACGATCCGGGAGATGGAGCGTGTGCTGGGTGGGCTCGACGCGGTTGTGGCGATCTGCCGACCCGGACTTATCACATGACGCAGGTCACCGGCTGCGGTATGATGTGGCTACAGACTTTCGATAGCGTGAGCAGCAGGGACGCTCCTCACGTCAGTGCGGGAGGTGATAGCTCAGACCACGGTTCGGGCAGTGAGCACCGAACAATCCCCACCTGCGGGCAACGATGCCCGCCGCACACCATGGAGGAAACACATGGACATCACCGTCGTCGCACGTAATGCCGAGATTCACCCGAATTTCCGGGAATACGTGGAGGAGAAGGTTTCGAAGATCACTCAGTTCTACCCCCGCGCTCAGCGCGTCGATGTGGAGCTGACTCACGAACGTAACCCCCGCCAGGCCGACACCGCCGAGCGCATCGAGCTGACCGTTTACGGTAAGGGCCCGATCATTCGCGCTGAGGCTCAGTCCGCTGATCGCTACGCGGCCGTCGACATTGCCGCCGGCAAGCTCTACGAGCGCTTGCGCCGCCTGCGTGATCGCGTGAAGGACCACCGCCGTCGGTACCCGCGCGACCTGGCCGAAGCCGAAATCCTCGAAGCTCCCGTCGTTGAAGAGGTGGCTGCACCCGAACCCGAGGCTCCCAAGCCGCTGCGCAGCGCTGAGGACCTGAAGGTCGGAGAGGCCCGCGAGGAGCAGTGGGGTGATACCCCGATCATCGTCCGTCAGAAGGTGCACGAGGCCCCGCCGATGAGCGTGGACGAGGCCCTGGACCAGATGATGATGGTTGGCCACCCCTTCTTCCTCTTCGTCGACAAGGACACGAACCAGCCGTGCGTCGTCTACCACCGCCACGGGTGGACGTACGGCGTGCTTCGCTTGAACACGACAATCTGACGGTTGAAGGACCGCGGCGCCCCGGGCACCGTGCCCGGGGCGCCCCCGTGTGCGCTGTGAGCGTTAAATGCGTCCATGTTCGCGCGGGCGTTTCCACTTTGGGCAGTTAGTTCGTAAACTAATGGGTGGATTTGACTGTCCGCTCTACAAGGGGGCGGGCTATAGACGTCAGGAGCTATTCGTGTCGATTATTGACAAGATCCTTCGCGCGGGCGAAGGACGTATGCTGCGCAAGCTGGACCGGCTTGCGTCGCAGGTTGATGCCTTGCAGGAGGACTTCGAGGCTCTGACGGACGAGGAGCTGCAGGCTAAGACCCAGGAGTTCAAGGACCGCCTCGAAGAGGGCGAGACCCTGGACGACATCCTGGTCGAGGCGTTTGCGACGGTCCGTGAGGCCTCGTGGCGCATCCTGCGCATGCGTCCCTTCCACGTCCAGGTCATGGGTGGTATCGCCCTGCACCAGGGCAAGATCGCCGAAATGAAGACCGGTGAAGGTAAGACCCTGGTCGCGACCATGCCCTCGTACCTGCGCGCGCTGACCGGCAAGGGCGTGCACGTCGTGACGGTCAACGACTACCTGGCGAAGTACCAGTCGGACATCATGAGCCGCGTCTACAACTTCCTGGGCCTGACCTGCGGCTGTATCCTCGTGGGTCAGACGCCTGCCGAGCGCCGCGAGATGTACGCCTGCGACATCACGTATGGCACGAACAACGAGTTCGGCTTCGACTACCTGCGCGATAACATGGCGCAGGTGCCCGAGGATATGGTCCAGCGCGGCCACGCCTTCGTCATCGTCGACGAGGTTGACTCGATCCTCATTGACGAGGCCCGTACCCCCCTCATCATTTCGGGCCCCGCGGATGGTGACCTGAACCGCTGGTACGTGGAGTTCGCTCGCATCGCGCGTCTGCTGAAGCGCGACGAGGACTACGAGGTCGACGAGAAGAAGAAGACCGTTGGCATCCTGGAGCCGGGCATCGACAAGGTCGAGGACCAGCTGGGCGTGGAGAACCTCTACGAGGCCGCGAACACCCCGCTGATCGGCTTCCTCAACAACGCGATCCGCGCCAAGGAGCTGTTCTTCAAGGACCGCGACTACATTGTGGACGGCGGCGAGGTCCTCATCGTCGACGAGCATACGGGCCGTGTCCTGCCGGGCCGCCGCTACAACGATGGCATGCACCAGGCGATTGAGGCGAAGGAAGGCGTGGAGATCAAGGCTGAGAATCAGACGCTCGCCACGATCACGCTGCAGAACTACTTCCGTCTGTACCCCGAGGGCTCCCGCTCGGGCATGACCGGTACGGCCGAGACCGAGGCCGCGGAGTTCGCGTCGACGTACAAGATCGACGTCATCCCGATCCCCACGAACAAGCCGATGATCCGCAAGGACCAGTCCGACCTCGTCTACCCGACGGAGAAGGGCAAGCTGAACGCGATCATCGAGGACGTCGTCGAGCGTCACGAGGCCGGCCAGCCGGTTCTCATCGGTACCGCCTCGGTGGAAAAGTCCGAGCTGTTGTCCCAGATGCTCAAGAAGAAGCGCATCCCGCACGAGGTGCTCAACGCTAAGCAGCACGCCCGTGAAGCCGCCATCGTCGCGATGGCAGGCCGTAAGGGTGCGGTCACGGTGGCCACGAACATGGCCGGTCGTGGTACCGACATCATGCTGGGCGGTAACTCGGAGGTCATCGCTCAGAAGAACCTGGCTGCGGAGGGTATTGACCCGAAGGAGAACCCGGAGGAGTACCGCGAGGCGTGGCCCAAGGCTCTTGAGGCCGCGGAAGAGGCCGTCGAGGCCGAGCGCGAGGAAGTGCGCGAGCTGGGCGGCCTGTACGTGCTCGGTTCGGAGCGCCACGAGTCGCGTCGTATCGACAACCAGCTGCGCGGACGAAGCGGCCGTCAGGGCGACCCGGGCGAGTCCCGCTTCTACCTGTCGATGGAAGATGACCTGATGCGCCTGTTCAACTCGGGCATGGCCCAGCGCATCATGGCCTCGGGCGCATACCCGGAGGACATGCCCCTGGAAAACCGCATGGTGTCGCGCTCGATTGCGTCGGCCCAGCACCAGGTGGAGGCCCGCAACTTCGAGATCCGTAAGAACGTCCTGAAGTACGACGATGTCATGACGGGTCAGCGTGAGACCATCTACAGCGAGCGTCGCAAGGTGCTCGAGGGTGAGGATATGGGGCCGCAGATGCGTGCCTTCATGGAGTCCCTCGTGACCGGCCTCGTCGACGAGGCTATTGCCGACAAGGCCGTGGACGAGTGGGATCTGCCCACCCTGTGGGAGCACCTGCGCGCCTACTACCCGCCGTCGGTCACGATCGAAGAGGTCGAAGAGGAGCACGGCGGCGCCGCGTCCCTCGTGCGCGACGACCTGGTCAACGAGCTGGTCGGCGATATCCACGCCGTCTACGCGGACACCGAGGATCGCCTGAACGCCAACCCGCTGGCCCAGGCGCAGCTGGGCGATGAGCCCATGCGCACTCTCGAGCGTCGCGTTGTCATCTCCGTGGTGGACCGCCTGTGGCGCGAGCACCTCTACGAGATGGACTACCTGAAGGAAGGCATCGGCCTGCGTGCGATGGGTCAGCGTGACCCGCTCGTCGAGTACAAGGACGAGGGCGCGCAGATGTTCCAGGCGATGGTCGAGCGTATCCGCGAGGAGTCCGTCCAGCAGGTGTTCTCCTACGCCAAGCAGTTCGAGCGTGCGCTGGCGGCCGCTGAGGAGGAAGCCGGTGGCTCGATTGCCTCCGCGACCGTTGCTCCCGAGCAGGCCCCCGCCTCGTCCGAGACCGCCGAGCCCAGCGTTGAAGAGGTTGCTGCCGCCGAGTCCGCTACCTCCGAGGCCGCGCGCGAGGCCGTGGCTCACGCCCGTTCCGTCATGGGTAACGTGGGCCGCGCGAAGGCGCCGAGTCGCGTGAGCTACAGCTCCGCCGAGGGCACCGAATCGGCCGGGTCGTCGTCCGGTGGTAACCGCGCCGAGCGTCGTGCGGCCGCCAAGAAGCGTCGCCGCCGCTGAGCTGATTGCTACAGCATACGGGTGAGGGGTTCCTGCGGGAGCCCCTCACCCGTTTCTGTGCCGAAGGCCCGGCCTCGTCGCCTTGGTTAGGCGAGCTCGAGTGCCGTCATCATCCAGCGCCCGCGGTATTCCTCGAGGCGCAGGGCGAGCGCGTACGTGCGAGACGCGGTGGACACGATGACGGCTGCCTCGGTGGTTGCCGCATCAATCGGACACGTGCGCACATGGATTGGCCGTGTGCTGCGCGCACAGGGGGAGAGGTGGACGGTTGTGAGCGCGCCGTAGAGCTCGGGGAGGAGCCAGCGTCGCAGCTGCGGAGCCTGGCGTGCCCCAGTGACCACCTCGATGATTGCACGCGCAAGCGTGGCGGCCCACTGCTGGGCATCGGGCAGATCGCGCGGCGTGGGCGCATCCGTGCGCTGCGGCGTCTGCGAGAGTGAGTGACCGTGGGGAAGCGCCTCGTTACGACTCCAGCGGAAAGGCGCGGGCTGGACCGGACGGGTGGGGCTGGGACGCGTTGACGCCGCCCGTCTCAACCTCGGCTCGATGCTGCGAGGCCGGGGTGCGATTTGTGCGCTCATGGCAAGTCCTGGGGGAGTGTGAGTTGTTGGCCGGGATGGATGAGGTCCGGGTCGGGAATCGTGCCCGCGTTGGCCTCGTGAATAGCGCGCCACGTTGCGTCGATGCGGGTGTCGTCAGCTCCGGGATGCAGGGACGCGGCAATCGACCAGAGGGAATCGCCCGGCGCGACTGTGATCGAATCGGGGGAGGTCGATGCCGGTGCGGTGGAAGAATCCGGCGAGGCGCGCGGCGGCTCCTGGGTGGGCTCGCAGGGGTGTGGGCTATCCGCCCACGTGAGCGAAAGCCCCGGTGATGAGCTCTCTTGCGGAGCCGCTATCGAAGCAGCAATCGGTGCGGCGCTCACTAGCGCGGACCCGATGAGTGCGCTGGCACCTGCCCGGGCGAGCATCGAGCGCGCCAGCCTGGTTCCGCAGCGCGCGACGAGCGCGTGCGCGATGCGACGCACGGCCGGCGGTGCACCACGCAGCAGTGCGAGGTGGGCGCACGCCGAGCTGAGGAGGCTCCAGATCAGCAGGAAGAGTGCAAGCACACCGAGTATCCAGACAACCAGAGTCTCCGGGTGCTCGGGTTCGAGGGGAGGGGCGAGTCTGGTCAGGTAGAGCGAATCAAGGAAGGCCAGCGGGGTACCGACCAGCCAGAGAAAAGCATCGGACAGGTGTTCCTGACCCAGGGGAGTGCGTGAATCATCAGTCATGGTGAACTCTTCATCGAGTGAGACGGATTCGTTGCATCCAAGTATCCGCTTCGTTTCAGTATGTGTCAATACGTTTATTGAAATGATATAAAAATGTGATGTGGAGCGCTTTGTAGGCGGGGGTGTGGCATCGTAGGGGCATGGATATGTCAGCATTCATCGCCGAGCTGGAAGCGCGCTTCGACGAGCAGCGCGTGCGCGACCTTGAAGAACTTATCGATGAGCTCACGGATGCTGAGCGTGCGTCCGTGACCCTGTCGGCGCGGCTCGCTGGTGCCTCGGGCATCGTTACCCTTGCGTTGCGTGGCGGACGGGTCGTGTCGGGTCAGATCCTTGACTCAACACGAACGTGGGTGCTCATGCGTGGAGAAAATGGCGACAGCCTCGTCATGCTGTCTGCCGTCGTCGGCGCCTGGCCTCTGGGTCGTAGTGTCGCCCGAGAATCATCGATCAGGGGTGGGGTCGGTGTCGGGCATGTGCTACGAGAGCTGAGTGCGCGCGGAGTCGGTGTCGCCATTGAGTCCGACGGTGGGGACCACAGGGGGGTCATCGACGCGGTCTATGCGGACCACGTCGATGTCGCCCTGAGTGGGGCGGCCGTCAGCTTTGACGGCCGCGATGAGCAGGAAGGGGTGACCGTCTCGCTGGCACTCGCGGGGCTTCGTCGACTCCGCGTCATCGGCCAGCGATGGTCGACCGATTACTGAGTGTTTTCCGCCTTCTGACGCTCGCGCGTCGCGACGTATTGATCCTGGATGAACTGCTCCAGGACCGATTCTTCGATCCTCCACACGTGCTTGCCGCCGACCTGAATGGCCGGGAGCTCGCCGGAGGAAACGAGGGCGCGGGTGGCTGACATCGTGAGATTCAGGGTCTCGGCGACATCAGCGAGAGTGAGGAATCGTGTTGCCATGGCAACATGCTATCAGTTGACGTTGCTTCGTTTGATTGGTTTGAGTCGGCAATTTTTTACGTGTCATGTTGCCGATCAGATCGGTTGGTTGTGATGAATAGTGGGCAACCTACCGCTTTTTCGATTGAGCGTGCATCATAGAAGAGTGAAACGCGTCTCAGCTTCAGTGTCGATTCCGACGCGCGCCCCCGGCAAGGTGGACCGCCGATTCATTATCGGAGTGGTCCTCGTTATCGCGTCCGTGATCGCCTTCAGTGTCCTCAGTGGCTTCCTCCGGGGAGGAACCCGCGTCTACACCGTGACGACCACGATTGCGCCCGGCGATGCCATCACCGCCGACAACGTGCGTGAAACCGTCCTTCGCGTGGATGCCTCCGTCTATGCCCCAACATCCGAGGCTCCCATGGGGTCCGTCGCGACGCGTCAGCTTGCGCCCGGGCAGATCCTCATGCGCTCCGATATTGCGCAGGAGACAGCGGAAAGCGCGGGAGACACGGTTCGTCTTGCGGTGACCGTGACCACCGGCCTTCCGGATGAGGTGGCGGACGGCACCAAGATTCGTCTATGGACGGTGCCGACGCGAACGCAGGCCCAAGGAATCGCACCGGCGCGCGAAATCGAGGGAACCTTTACCTTCGTGCGCACGATTGAGGCGACCTCCTCATCCCAGACGAGGAGGGGACAACGCATCGAGATTCTCGCTAATTCCCAGTCTCTTCCGGTTCTCCTGGCCGCTCAAAGTTCCGCGGATGGACTGGCTGCAGTTCCCGTCGGTGCGCCATGAGTTCGGTTCACGGGGTCGTCATACTGGCTGATCAGAGATACGAAGCACCCCTCATCCAGGCGATACAGCGCCACGGCGATACCCTGGCGATTGTTCGACGCTGCGCCGACCTCGCCGAGGTGATCGCAGCGGCCCGCGCGGGCGTTGCGGACCTGGCCGTCATCGACGGCAGCGATCCGGACCTGACGGCCGAATCTATCCATGCGCTGCGCTCGTGTGGCATGGCGGTCGTCGCTCTAGCAGCGCACGCAGAACGGTCTCGGCTTGCGTCCCTCGGTGTCGCCTCCGTTGCGGCCCCGGGAAGTCCCGAACAGGTCGTCAATTCGCTCATCGCGGCCACGCGCAACGTCCGTGTTCATACCGCTGTATCCGACGAGCAGCCTCCGCCTCCGCCTCCTCCCTCGTCTCCGGGGACGGTCGTCGCCGTGTGGGGCACCAGTGGGGCACCCGGACGCACAACCATCGCGTGCGGCCTCGCGGCGATTCTTGCGCGCAGCGCACCGACCCTCCTCGTCGATGCCGACACCGCCAACCCGACGATTGCGCACCTCCTCGGGATGCCCGTCCAGGCCTCGGGCCTGTCGATCCTGGCGCGTACAGCCTCGCGTGGGCCCCTCACACCCCAGGACATCAACGTCGCCAGCGTCCTTCGCTCCGAGGGGCTGCGCGTCGTTACCGGCCTCGTGACCCCGCACCGCTGGCGCGAAGTCAGTCGTCCGAGCATCGAAACGATCGTCGGCGCACTGCGTCTGAGCGCCCGCTACTGCGTCATTGACGTTGCCTCCACGTCCCTGGAAAAAACTGCTCGGGGTGCCAACCGTGACGACGCTGCCCTCGGGGTGCTCGAGCGTGCCGACCGACTCGTGATCGTCGCGCGAGGGGATATCGTCGGTATCAACCGCCTCTCCTTCGTGGCGCGTTGGTGGGAGGATCATGGGCGTGATCTTCCGGTCGATATCATCGTCAACCGCGTGAGTACGGACGCGATCGGCCCGCACCCGGTCCCATCCTTACAAGCCGCGATCGGTGCCTTCATGCCTCATCGTCTCTTTCATGTCGTCGATGAAGACGCGGGCGTCGGGCGGGCTGCTCTGCGGGGCAAAGCGCTCGGCGAGAACGGCACGCGTTGCACCGCCTCCGACGCGTTGGAAGCCATTGTCGCGCAGTGGATGCCTACACTGTGATCATGCGCGTCTACGTTCCTGCCGTCCTGTCCGACCTGTCCGTCCTGCTGCCGCCCGTGCGCAGCGGGGTCCTGTGTGTGCCCGAGGCCGGCATGAGCGGCGAGGACATCGAGGTCCTCGAGGACGACGCCATTACCGAGGCGGCGCTGTCCTCCCTTGAGCTGGCACGCGAGACGGAGGGGGCGGGGCTGGCGCGCGTCGTCCTCGCCGTCGACACGCCGACCTCGACGACGCTGACTCCCGGCGAGCAGATCGAACCCCACATCTTCGAGGCCGCGGCCTTCGAATATACCTGGTCGGACGTGGCCGCTATCCTCGCGGACCTGCCCGACGCCTCGCCCGCGGTCCAGGCCGTCCTGGATGCTGACACCCAGGACGACGCCGACGAGGCCGTGGCCGCCCTGTGGGAGTCCTCCCTGGCGTGGTTCGACCGCTCCGAGCGCCCCGCCGTCCTGGCCCTGCACAAGGGCTGATACCTACGCGCGTACGCGCAGGGTTGATCCCCCCTCCGGCAGGGGCCGTACCTGGATCTGGTCCGCGATCTGGGTCGCCATCTCTTCCACGTGTGAGATAACGCCGACCGTTCGGCCCGCGCAGCGCAACGCCTGGAGCTGTGCCATGACGAGGCTGAGCGTGTGCGAATCCAACGAGCCAAAGCCCTCGTCGATGAACATCGTGCGCAGTTCGATGCCACCGGCCTCGGCTGAGACGACGTCCGCGAGGCCAAGCGCCAGCGCAAGAGACGTGTAGAACGTTTCCCCGCCCGACAGCGTGCGCGGGCTGCGCAGCGCATCCGTGTCGTGATCGATGATCGCCAGGCCAAGGCCAGACTTGCGCGAGGCGGTGCCGTCGTCGGGGACGGACACGAGCTCGTAGCGTCCCGACGAGATTGCCGCCAGACGCGGGTTCGCGGCCGCTAGGACCTCCTCTAGTCGCGCGATGAGCACCCACGCCGACAGGGGAGTGGACGCCAGGTTCTCCGGGCCCGATGCGGCAGCGATGTCTGCGAGGCGTCGGATGGGGCCCGCCTTCTCCCGTGTGCGGGCAAGCGCTTCCAACGCCTCTTCGAGCGAGGCACGGGCGGCGTCCAGCTGAGCGCAGTGCTGCTCGAGGATACCTGAGGCCCGAGAAGCCGCAGCGGCGTCCTCCTCGGCCTTGCGGGCGGTCTCAGTGAGAGCCTCAAGGTCCGGTGCGGACGCTGCTGCCGCGCGGGTTAGGCGCTCCGAAGCAAGCGCCTCGCGCGCCGCGAAAAGTGCCTTCTCGTGCGCGGCCACGCGCGCCTCGAGAGCCTCGACCTGGGGGAGTGGAAGCAGAAGCGTACGCCACGAGTCCGCCCCAAGGCCCTGTTCCGTCAGCGCATCCGCGAGGGCGCGGTGTGCCTGTGCGAGCGCGGCGCGGGCGTTGTCCCAATCGGCGCAGGCACCGGCCAAGGCTGCCGACCGATGTGCGCGCTCATCCAGGGCTGCAGCGCGCTCGTCGAGTGAGTTGTAGTCGGCGCGCTCAGTCTCCACGCGAGCCACAGCCGCAGCCAGGGCGGATTCGCGCTCCTGCAGGGTGGAGGCGAGGGATGCGGCACTCTCGCGGGCACTCGCGAGGGCATCCGTCAGTCCGTCGAGGCGGGTACGCTCCTGCGCGAGGGCCGCCTCTATCTCGCTGATCTGTGGGGTGAGCGCCTCGAGCTTTGCGACGAGTTCGGCCGCCCGATCCCTCTCGGTCTCGAGCGTCGGCGTGGGGGCACCGGCCACCTCGTTGAGCTGAGCGATACGGCGTACGAGGTCCTGGTGGCGCGCCTGCGCATCCCGCAGCTCGCTCTCCGCGCGGTCTCGCGCCTGGTCCAGCTCGGCGACCTGCTCGCGCGTGATCTCCCCGTCCGCGGCAGGTGCGGGAGCCGGGTGAGCGGTGGACCCGCACACGGGACACGGCGTGTCCTCCTCGAGTTCGCGTGCGAGGGCCGACGCGCTCTGTGCGATCCACAGGTCGTGGCCGTCCGCAGCTGCGGCGTTCGCGAGCTTCGCTGCGACTGTGGCCTCGCGCAGCTCGTCCGATGCGCCGAGGAGGGCCGAACGAAGCAGGTCCGCCTGCATCGAGGCGTCGAGACGCTCGTTGAAGGCGCGCAGCGTGGACGCGGCCTCGGGCAGGGTGTCGGCGTCCGCGCGCATGAGGCGTAGGGCCTCGGTGGCCTGCTCGATGCGCAGGGGCAACGTCTCGCGCTCGGCCTCGATGGACGCGACGCGCGCCGAGGCCTGCTCGCGGCGGGAGCGCAGCGACTCGATCTGAGCGCGTGCCTCGGGCAGCGAGCGCTCGACGGTAAGGGCCTCCTCGAGCGAGCCGCGCGTGCGCGTCGCCTTGTCGCGCAGGTCCTGCGCCCGCGCGCCGATCTGGGCTACGGCCTCGGGCGTGAGGGAGGAGGGATCGATGGCATCCCCGTCTCCGAGGGCGGGGGACAGAGCCGCGACCTGGTCTCCTGCGGTCTCCAGGCGATCGCGTGCCGAGGCCTCGGCCGCGTCGAGGGGCGCCACGGCCAGCGCTCGGCGGGCTTGACCCGCGCGCTCACGGTCGGATGCGATTGCTTCCTCCGATGCGGCAAGCTCGGCGAGCGTCGCGCTCACGCGCGCGTGCTCCGCCCGGGCCTCCGCCAGGGCACGCCCCTCAGACAGGGCGCGGGAAGCCTCCCGCGCGGTTGCCGTGGCCGCCTCGGCAACGCGCAGGGTCTGCGCGTGCGCCTCTCGCGCGCGATTGCATGCTTCCTCAGCCCAGCGTGTCACGGTGCTGGAATCCTCCGCGCCCGCGTCCAACTGAGCGGCCTCCTCGGCCTCGGCTGAGCGCTCCTGCGCGCCGGGTGCATCCGTGTGCACGTTCTCGCTCAGGGCGTCATCCAGTGACCGCACGCGCTCGAAAGCGCCAACGGCGGCGAGGCGCCGCTCCTCGATGCCGCGCTTCGACGAGGCGGCCGCATCGACGAGGGCCTTCGTGAAGTCCACGTAGATCTGCGTGTCGAAAATGTCGCGCAGGATCTGCTCGCGAGCATCCGACGTGGCGTTGAGGAACTGGGAGAACTTGCCCTGCGGGAGGACGATCGTCTGCAGGAACTGATCCTTGTCCAGGCCCACGATTGCCGGAATCTCGGAGCCCACGTCGCGCGGACCCGACGCGATCGGCTCGACCGTGCGCCACCCGTCCGGAGCGTCCGGGTCCTCCACGACGCGAGTGAGCGTCGACTTCGAATTGCGCTGGGATTTCTTGCCCGCCGGGGTGTACGCGGGGGTGCGCGTCACCCGGTAGATGCCCGTCGCCACCTCGAACACCAGGTCCGCCTCCGACGGATCCGAATCCGAGATGTGGTTGGAACGCAGCCGGTCCTTCGACGCATCCTTCGTGCGCGCCACGTCGCCGTACAAGGCGAAGGTGATCGCGTCGATGAGCGTGGACTTTCCCGCGCCCGTCGGCCCGTCCAGCAGGAACAGGCCCGAGTCCTCGAAGGCCGAAAAGTCGACCGTGTGCTCGCCCGCGAAGGGGCCGATGCCCACAATGCGCAGCCACCGAATCTTCACTGCATGTCCTTTCCTCGAAGCCCCGCCCACACATCCAGGGCGAGCTCGCGCTCCTGAGCGCTCAGCGCCCGCCCACCCACGGCCTCGTAAAACTCCTCCGTGAC
This sequence comes from Actinomyces sp. ICM39, assembly GCF_000282935.1. Lineage (NCBI taxonomy): Bacteria > Bacillati > Actinomycetota > Actinomycetes > Actinomycetales > Actinomycetaceae > Actinomyces > Actinomyces sp. ICM39. The sequence goes on along the minus strand of NZ_ALCB01000116.1, from coordinate 43,332 downwards.
CTCGCGCGGATCGCGGGACGCGCGCACGGCCATCGCGGGAGCCAGCGAGGGGGCCTGGGAGGGACGGTGAACGACGACGAGGGCGTGCGGGTAGACCTCGCGGATGCGCGGAACCATGCGCTCGGGGCGCGCGTCGTCCGTGACCGTGATCGACAGGTACGAGGCCGTGGTGGCCTCGTCGGGATCCGCGAGCAGCTCATCCATGGTTCCCTCGAGCACCGCGACGGCGCGCAGCGTCGGGATGGGAACCACCTCGATGTCTGTCACCGAGGTGGCGTCCGTGGTTACGAGGGTGATCGACTTGGCGGCCCCGGCCTCGGAGAAGGAATACGCGATGGGGGAGCCCGCGTAGCGGATCGGGACGGATGCGCCCGAGATGTCCTGCGGGCGGTGCAGGTGCCCGGCGGCCACGTAGTCCAGGCCGTGGGCCAGCGGCTCCTCAGCCCCGAGGGTGTCGAACAGGTCTGCCGATACGGAGGGCACGCCGCCCACCTGGATGTCGCGCTCGGAGTCCGAGGCCTGGGCGCCCGTCACGAAGGCGTGCGGCATCGCGATGGCCGGACGCTCGTCGCCCGCGTCGCGCCTGTCCGAAAGGTCCGCGCGCACCCGGCGCAGGGCGGCCGCCAGGACCGCCTGGTGGGAGCGGGGCAGGGGAGCGGGCAGGTCGTCCTCGCCCCGCACAGGCAGGTCCGACAGGCTCTGGCGCACGAGGTCGGGCTCCAGGTAGGGCATCGGGTAGACGAGGGCGCCCCCGGCCTCGACGGGCGTGCCGATCGCCTCGGGGTCCGTCACCACGTGCAGCGAGGGGGTCAGCATGTCGGCGAAAAGCCCCAGGCGCGCCGCCCCATCGTGGTTTCCCGAGGTCAGGATGACCGTCGTGATCTCCGTCAGCTCGCGCAGGGCGCGGCGCATCCGCGCGAGCGCATCCACGGGCGGGACCGCACGGTCGAACACGTCGCCCGAGATGAGCACGGCGTCCACGCCGCGTTCACGCACCAGGGCCACCAACCACTCGATGAACGCGTCCGCGCTGTCGCCCAGGGACGCGCCGTGCAGCGTGCGCCCCAGGTGCCAGTCGGAGGTGTGCAGAATCAACATGTCTCCAGTGTGGCAGAGGGCGCCCACATCTGCGTCCGTCACACACGCTTGGAAGGCGGACACCTTCTGCATGCGCGCAGGTAGTCGATAGCATTGTGGGCATGACCAAGCCCTTCCTCATGCTGACCTCGCGCGATGACGGCCCCGTCCTGGCCGCGGAGAGCGCCGACCTGCCTCGTTTCTCGGGACTGACCCCCGACCAGGTCCGCCAGGTGCGCATGGAAAGGGAGCTGCCCGACCTCGACCTGTCCGAGTACTCGGGCGCCTTCGTGTGCGGGTCCCCGTGGGACGCGAACGCCGACGACCACCTGAAGGAAGAACGCCAGGTGCGCGCCGAGGCCTGGCTGCGGTCCTTCTACGACCGCGCGCTCGGCGAATCCTTCCCGATCCTGGGCCTGTGCTACGGACTCGGTACCCTCACCCTGCACCTGGGCGGCGTCATTGACACCCATCACGGTGAGGAAATCAGCGGCATCGCGCTGACGAAGACCGACGCGGGGCGCGAAGACCCGCTCCTGGAGGGCACGCCCGACCGCTTCTACTCCTACGTCGGCCACCACGAGGCCGTGCGCGAGCTGGCCCCGGGCATGCAGGTCCTCCTGGCCGGTGACGACACCCCGATCCAGATGGTGCGCGTGGGCGAGGCCGCGTGGGCGACCCAGTTCCACCCCGAGATGGACCTCGAGGGTGTCAACGTGCGCATCGACCAGTACGCGGGCCGCTACTACCCGGTGGAGAAGGCCGAGGCGATCCGCGCCCAGGTCGCGACCGTGGACACGGATCCCTCGCGCCTCGTGCTCCAAAACTTCGTGCGCCGCTTCCAGCGCTGACCCTCGCCCGACGCGCGGGGCCGCGCTGCGCGGTGCGGTTAGCGGGCCTTGCGGCGTAGGTAGAAGAAGATCACCATGGTGACGATGGCCAGGACGGAAGTCGTCATCATTGAGTGGCGGTAGGCCGTCATCTCGCCCGTGCGCGGCACGAATGCGCTCACCATTGCTGTGATGACGCACAGACCCGCGCAGACGAGGCCGATGCGCTCGACAACGAAGTTAGCACGGGTTGGCGCGTAAATTTTGCGCGCAGATCCCGGCAGCTGCATGCCAAAGGTGGTCGCGCAGACAGCCAACGTGAAGGAAGAAGTCCTCAAACGGCCAAGTTCGGTGAATGAGTACACCATGAGAAACACGATGGCGATGAGAGCAACAATGAAGACAACGCGGATCATTTGCTCGCTGTCAGGGCGCTCCGGGGAAGAGTTTTCGGGATTCGACATGCCCACCACTCTAGCGGGACGCGGCACGAGGCAACCACCCCTCGCCAGCTAGCGGGCGAGGGGCACCCTCGCCGCGGACTCTTGCCGTGGGTGCCTGTCTGCGTGTCTAGCGGGCGGGGGGAAGAAGCCCGCGGCGGCGCGCACGCTCCTTGGAGACGAGGAGAATCGTATAGAAGCAGAGGGCAACGAACACGGCCCCCATGGCAACGTTCCATGGTGTGTTGTAGGGTTCGGGGTCGACGCCCCCGTCCGTGATATCGCCGACGATGACAGCGGCGGTGCATACGAGGGCGCAACCCATCACCGCCCACTCGCAGGCTCGAAGGACAGGATGAGCGCCAGGAATCGCGCGCGAATATCCTGGCATTTGAGAAGCGAGGCCCGCCACCGCCGCAGCAAGCGTGTAGTCCCTGAGCCGATTGTCTATCCCGAAAAAGGTGCCGCCAATCGAATAGACTACTGTGCCGATCAACAGCGCGAAGAAGAAGTAGCGGAGGGCCTTGTCGACACGCGAAAGCCCCGCGGTGTTGCCGATGAGGTTCTGCTCGATGGTGGACATAGCGATCACGACCTTGTGAACCAGAGATAGCGACCATCGCTATATACCCATTGTCCACGCAGAGGGGGCGGTGTCAAGCGCTTTCGGCACACATTTTTGCTTACCGGGCTGCCTTGCTGGCAGCCTCCGCCGTCGCCACGGCCTCGAGGAGCCTGCGCACCGACGCCACGCGGGAAGCGCGCTCGGAGCGCACCCGATCCGCATCCTCATCCCCGGCCTCGTCGATGCTGAAGGGGCCGGTGGCGCGCGCGTAAGTGTCAAGTGCGCACGAGGGCTCCTCCTCTCCGTGCGAGCACAGTGGCAGGCACCAGGCGGCCGCCTCCGCGACGTCCGGGAAAACACCCAGCACGTCTGCGACGCTCACGTGCCCCAGCCCGAAAGAACGCACACCGGGCGTATCCACGATCCAGCCGCCCTCGTCCAGCTCGAAGGCCTCCGAGGACGTGGAGGTGTGGCGTCCCCGTCCCGTCACCTCGTTGACGTGCCCCGTCGCGCGGCCCGCGCCCGGCACCAGGAGGTTGATGAGCGTGGACTTTCCGACCCCCGAATGCCCCACCAGCACCGACCAGTGGCCGGCCAGCAGGTTCCGCAGCTCGGCGACGCCCGGATCGGCCTCCCCGGCCTCGGCGGTCGTGAGCACGACGCGCACGTCAAAGTCCTCGTAGGCGGCGATCAGCTCGTCCGCACTGGCCAGGTCCGCCTTCGTCAGCACGAGGACGGGGTCCAGGCCTGCCTCGAAGGCGGCGACCAGGCACCGGTCGATCATGCCGGTGCGCGGAGGCGGATCCGCCAGCGCCACGACGATGCACATCATGTCCGCGTTCGCGACGATCGCCTTCTCGCCGCGCTGATCCGGCGCGTCCTCGAGGGAGCGGCGCAGCACCGAGGATCGTTCCTCGACGGCGACGATGCGCGCGAGCGTGTCGGGGCGCCCGGATAGGTCGCCGGTCAGGCGCACGCGGTCGCCCATGATGACGGAGCCTCGCCCCAGTTCGCGGGCGCGCACGGCGACCACGCGGGTGCCGTCAGCCTCCAGGCTCACCTGGTAGCGGCCGCGGTCGATGCCGATGACGCGCCCCAGCGGCTTCGAGGACCAGTCGGGCCGGTCCTTCGTACGCGGGCGCGAACCCTTGCCGGCGCGCACGCGCACGCGCGGGTCGTCGGTTCCGGTGTCGCGGCGGGCCATCACTGTTCCTCCTCGATCAACGAGGCCGGGGCAGTCGGGGGGCTTGCCTCACCGTTTTCGCTCACGAGCGTGGCCCACATGGCCTCGAAGGTGGGCAGGGTCTTGGAGGTGCACGCGATGTCGTCGACCGTGATGCCGGGCGTGATGAGGCCCAGGATCGCGCCGAAGGTCGCCATGCGGTGATCCGCGTACGAGCGGATCTGTGCGGCGTGGAGCGGGCGCGGCGTGATGATCAGTCCGTCCTCGGTCTCTTCGGCCTGCCCGCCGGCGCGGTTGATCTCGGTGACCAGGGCCGCCAGGCGGTCCGTCTCGTGTCCGCGCAGGTGCGCAATCCTGCTCAGGTGCGAGGGGGTCGAGGCGTAGGCGCAGATCGCGGCCAGGGTGGGGGTGAGCTCTCCGACCTCGGCCATGGTTGCCTTGATGCCCGGGTAGTTGCCGGCGCCGGGACCCGTCAGGGTCAGGCCCTCCTCGTCCAGGGTGATGGTCGCGCCCATGTGACCGAGCAGTGCGCGCCAGGCGTCGCCCGCCTGCGTCGTCGCCCCCGGCCATGCCGGGATGCGCACGCGCCCGCCCGTCACCATCGCGGCGGCCAGGAAGGGGCCGGCGTTGGACAGGTCCGGCTCGACGGTGACGTCGCCGCCAACGGGGCGCGACGGGAAGATATGCCAGGTGGAGAGGTGCGCGCGCCCCTCGTCCACGACCTCCAGGTCGATGCCCGCGCCCGCGAGGGACGCCAGCGTCATCTCCACGTGCGGCATCGATGGGACGACGCCCGGAGCCGACACGAAGAGGGGATCGCCCACGAGGGGAGAGACGAGCAGCAACGCGGAGAGGAACTGCGAAGAGGAGGAGGAGTCCACCCAGGCCTGTGCGCCCAGCGGCGTGTGGATCGGGCCCTGGATCGTGAAAGGCAGGTGCCCGCGCTCACCGTGATACGTGACGGTCGCGCCCATGCGCACCAGGGCGTCCAGGAGCGGCCCCAGCGGGCGCGCGTAGGCCTGCTCGTCCCCGTCGAAGAGCGTTTCTTCGGGCGACAGCGCCGCTAGGGGAGGCAGGAAACGCATGACCGTGCCGGCCAGGCCGCACTCGATGCGACCGCCGCGCGGCGGCAGCGTCATCGGCGTGACGCGCAGGATGCCCACGCCCTCGTCCTCGACGCGCGCGCCCATCACCTCCAGGGCAGCCGCAAACAGGCGCGTGTCGCGCGCGTCCAGGGCACCCCGAATGACGGAGGGAGAATCGGCGACGGCAGCCAGGTACAGGGCACGCGCCGTGATCGACTTCGAACCCGGCACCTCGACCGTGGCATCCACGGGGGAAGTAGCCAGGGGAGCGGGCCAGGGCGCGCTCACGAAGCGGTGCCGCTCAGACGCTCCACGACGGCGGCCTCTGCCGCGGCTATCGCGCGGCGCTGGTCGCGGCGCATCGCGTGGGCGACGAGGGCCGAAGGCTGGCCGACGCGGTCCGTCGACGCGAGGAGGACGCCGGCGGCCAGACCCGCCTTATTCAGCGTGCGGTAGCGGCGGCGCTTGATCTGCTCCTTGGACAGGCCTCGCGTCGTGCCGGGCAGGGGAGCGTTCACGAGGGCCATCGGCGCGCCGATTGCAGCCAGGGTCAGGGCGGCCACGCGGGGCTTGCGGCCCAGCGCGAAACGCAGGCCTGCGACGACCGTGACCGCGCCCGTCACACGGGTCGCGACAGCCAGCTGCTGATCCGTGAGCGGCTCCAGGCCGACCGCGTCGGTCGCCTTGGTGATGAGAGGACGAACGCCCGCGGCGCGCTCCACGTGGAAATGCGGATGCATGAGGGCATCAACCCCGTCAGCGATGAACGGGGCGGCGAGCAGGGGACGGGCAACAACGCGCAGCAGATTCATACCCCTATTGTTCGACACCTTTGCCCTCGGGGGAAGCCGAACGGCCCGGCTACTCCCAAACAACGGGATGAAAGTGGCGCAACGCACAGTTAGTGGGGGTTGTGGAATAAAGAGGGGCGTGAGGCGTTGCCCTCAGTATGACCACTCATCGCCCACTCCCAGTCGCGCCGCATGCCCGCGCGACTACGCTGGGACGCGATGGATACGACAACCCCCTCACCGACGCCGCAGGCACCCGAGCCTGCCCCGGCCTCGTCCGCCCCGGATGGTGCCGAGCTCGAGGCGCGCTTCATGGATGAAGCGATGCCCCTCATGAACCAACTCTTCGGCGCGGCACTGGGCATGACCCGCAATCGCGCCGACGCGGAGGACCTGGTTCAGGAGACCTACCTCAAGGCCTACCAGAAATTCCACCAGTACCAGCCCGGCACCAACATCAAGGCCTGGCTCTACCGGATCCTCACCAACACCTACATCACCAGCTACCGCAAGGCGCAGCGCTCTCCCAAGCGCGCCTCCAGCGACACCGTCGAGGACTGGCAGCTGGCCGACGCCGCCTCCCACTCGGAGGTCGGCCTCAAATCCGCGGAAGTCGAGGCCCTCGAGGCGCTGCCCTCCTCGCAGCTGCGAGACGCCCTCGATTCGCTCTCAGAGGAACACCGGATGGTTGTCCTCATGGCTGACGTTGAGGGTATGAGCTATAAGGAAATCGCCGAAGAACTAGGAGTTCCCATGGGGACCGTCATGAGCCGACTGAACCGGGCGCGCAAGAACCTGCGCTCCGCGCTGGCCGACGTCGCCGCGGAATACGGGATCGGAGGAGCCAAATGACCACGCACATCACCTGCCAGGATGTCCAGGACGCCCTGTACGAACTGATCGACTGCGAGGAATGCGACCGCCGCAGCGGCCTCATCGACGCCGGATCCGTACCCGGGCCCGATGCCCGCGCCCGCGCCCTCATGATCAAACACGTCGCCACCTGCGCGCACTGCACCGACGCCCTGGACGCCGAGCGCCACGTGCGCGCCCTCATGCGCGGCTGCTACGAGACCGAGCAAGCCTCGGAAGCGCTGCGCGCCCGTGTCGTCGCCTCGATCACCAGCGTGTCCGTCACCTGGCGCTAAGCGCGTTGCGGTAACGCGCGGCCGCGTGGCGTGACGCCGGCTGACGAGGTCGGGGTTGCCGCCCGTTTTTCGGTGACCTTCGTCGCCGCGAACGGCCTGTGCCTTGGTGGTTTGGGCCAATGTGTGCAAAAATGCTTCAGTCTAGACAACAAACCCAAGGAGAATGACATGTCGAAGCGGGGTCGTAAGCGTCGCGATCGTCGTAAGAACGGCGCGAACCACGGCAAGCGTCCTAACGCCTGAGCCGAATACGTTGCGCGCCCGGACCGGTTGGTCCGGGCGCGTTTTGTATGCGCGTTGTGTATGCGTTTTGTTTGCGTCACCGGCGGGAGCCAGGTGCGGTTTCGCGAGGCACGCGTGGCATGCGGGGTGCGCGCAGCTTGGTTTGCGTCCCCTGTGCGACGGAAAGCGACGTGCGGCGGGCTCATCCGCCGCCGATCGTAAGCGCGCCCGCTCATGCGAACAGGTTGTCCGTGTACTGGGCTGACGCCGAGAGCGCGCGTGGTAGCGTGAGCAACCCATCTATGGGTGGTGTCAATCCACCGGCCCTCGTTCTGGATAGGAAACGCTGTTCTGGATAGGAACTACTCATCTGGATAGGTTATTAAGCTATCCAGAACGCGATAACCTATCCAGTACGCTGTTTCCTATCCAGAACATGAACTCCTTGTGGGGTGCGTCCGATCCGGAAACGTCTATTTCGACCATCACAACGCTCGGTGGGAGGGCTCCATAGAAGGCGATGATCGAGTGATGAGCTCGTACGCCCTAGCGCTCTCATGAGCCTCAACCGTAGACCCTCCCAGTCGTTGTAGTCCGGCCAGCTGACACGAACAATGTTCCACCCTGCATCGCGAAGATCCTCATCCCTGCGGATCCACTCCCGTTTTGCACGCGCAAGATCGGATTGGTTGTCGCCTAGTTTTCCGATGCCGTCAAATTCAATGATGATTCGAAGATCTGCGATGACAATATCTGCGTAATAGTGACGACCCCGGACCTCGATATGTACTTGAGTCAGTGACGGGAATGGGCTGATCGAGCGCACAAGCCAAAGCAAGGCTGCTTCAGCAGGATTTTCGCATCCAGGATCAATCGCGTGAAGAATGGCACGTGCTCGGCGTAGTCCTCGTTTTGTGGGGGAATGTTCGAGGCGCTTGAGGAGCGCTACGCGGATTTCTTCTGCCCGTTCACGTGATTCCATCTGCTCAAACATTGAAAAGTTGCTCCACTGATGCAGTGCCATGCATCCGAGGACGAAAGCCTCCAATGGCTCCTCTTGCTGAACGCAACGGATGAGTGCATCGTACGGGTGTTCCGTTTCCAATCCGTTAGTGCGTCTGCGTTCCTCGGAGAGCGGGGGGATGGTGGAACAGGTGACACATGTTTCGGGTACTGTCGTTGAGCCGATCGAACACGCTGGAAGTCGGGAAGTAGATCGTCTTGTCGGCCTGTAGATGGTTATCTTTGGATTCGCGGACCATCCCTGAATTCCGTTGAGTAGAAGGCAACTACGTCCTACGTACAGTGCTTGGTGCTGCAGGGATGCACTCACTACATGGATTCGGGCGAGGGCAACTGCGTTCCATATTTCCCATGGAGTTGACTTGTCTGGATGGAGTGGGAGAGCAGCTGCAATGCCGCGCATGATGCGCACGGTGACGGGCGAATACGCTTGGCTCTTTGGCGTCTGGAAGATATCGGTGACGACAACAGGTACCTGGTTCATGCATCTAGCTTCGAACAGAGCCTCGAGTTGGGCGTAGTCGAAAAGGAGGGCCTGTGGATAACCGGCTCTCTTGATTTACCCCTGTGCATAACGGCAAGGAGTGAGGTGTTGGGAGTCGTCTGTCAGGATGGGTGGCTGGACTCGCGTGCGGAGAGCTGTTAGCGATGGGGTGTATGAGGGGGCTGACATCTGATTGCACGCTGTTGGCGTGAGGAGCATCCCATAGAGATCAACGAGGAGAAGCCCCGCACACCATCTGGATAGGAAACGGAAATCGGGATAGGTTATTGCGTTCTGGATAGCTTATTTTCTTATCCAGATGAGTAGTTCCTATCCAGAACGACGTTTCCTATCCATAAGCCAACGCAACTATTTCCAGTGAGCCGAATACGCGCGCGAGACACCTGGACGAGGAACCAGATATCGGCCGATGTACTCGTGGCGATCCTGAGACAACAGGGTCTCGTACTCCTGTGGGAAACACAGACGCCTTGGCTTCGGCGCGGATGATAGTGAGTGCCCCTGCGGCTGACGTTGGACTCGTGCCCTGTGGAGCAACGACGAGCCTGTGCGAGAGGCAGGAAACCTCCCTCGCAGCGTATCCTGGTACATGTTGGCGCGCGGGTGCGTCCCGGCGCGCACAGACTGATTCGTCGATACGAAAGAGGCCCCATGTCCCTCCAGATGCGCGTTGTTCACTTCTGTATGGGTCTTGTGCCTCCGTTGCTCCACAGCGAGACGGCAACTGAGCAGATGGCGCTCCACGCCCCGAAGCCGCATCCGATGCCTCGACGCATGCGTGCGCGTTTCACCGCGACGAGCGAAAATGGCGTTACCCGCGTGTTTCCGAAGCGGGGCCTGCGTTCGGGCGGTGCACTCATCTATCTGCATGGCGGAGCGTACGTGTACCCGATGGTCGTGGGCCAGTGGGGCATCGTCGAGGGCCTTATCGACCGCACGGGCCTGCCCGTCATCATTCCCGACTACCCGCTCGCCCCCAAGCACACCGCGACCGAAGCTTTCGACTTCGTCCAGCCCATCGTCGACGAGGCCCAGGCTGAGTTCGGCCGCGTCGTTATCTTCGGCGACTCGGCGGGTGGAGGCCTGGCGCTGTCCCTCGCCATGCAGCGACGCGACGCGGACAAACGTCAGGTGGACGGCCTCGTCCTGTACGCGCCGTGGGTGGATGTGACCATGACGAACCCCGAGATCGAGAAGGTGCAGCTCCGCGACAAGATCCTGCGTGTCCCCGGCCTGGCGTGGGCGGGCCGCGCGTGGGCGGGCGACCTGGATCCGACCGACTGGTGTGTCAGCCCCCTGTATGGTGACCCGGCGGGACTGCCGCCGATGCGCATCTTCCAGGGAGACGCGGACATCGTGGGCCCCGACGTGATCGATTTTGCGCGTAAGGCCGCTCGCGCCGGCGTCGACGTGCGTTTGCGGGTGGAGCCGGATGGCTTCCACGTGTATGTCCTGGGCGTTCCCACCATTCCCGAGGCCGAGGCCGCCCTCGACCACAGCGCGCGCTTCATCTCGGGGATCCTCACCCAGGCGTAGTCCCGCCCGTTTCACGCGCTGTTTCACGGCCTCGTCGATTGAGGACGACGGTTGCGGGTAGCCTCAGTCGATGCGCGCCTCGACGATGGACCACGTGTGGGGGTAGACCTCCATGGTCATGGAGGCGGACCCGGAGCGCCGAGCGCAGGCCTCGTAGAGAACTCCCGTGAGACCGCTGCGCGAGGCGATGTCGTCAGCGTTGTCTGTTTCGATGACCGTGGCGCGCTTGGTGCCGTCAGCGAGGGTCATCGTGAAGGTGTTGTCCCATCCGTTGTCGGGCGCACGATCAGTGCGCGTCTTCGAGTTTGACCGCGGCATCTGCTGGAAGCTGCACGAGGTGACAGTGACGGTGGTGGTGCCCTCCTTTAAGTCGCGGAAGGCGGGAAGGCCGCGGCTGATCGACTGGAACCCCACGAACAACGCGATCACGCACAGGACGACGATGGCGAAGGAACGCTGGTTGTACTTCTCAATATCGATGTCGCGCTTGGCGCGCCGAACACCGAGGTACGTGAACACACACGCGATGAGGAGCCCCGCGACGAGGACGAGCCCAACGCCGCAGGCCTGCGCTTTCCACACGACGCGATCGCGGCCGAAATCCGTGTGATCTCCGATGAACCAGAAGAGGGAAATGGCAGCAATGACCAGAGCCACGAGGAGGGCCCCGATGGCGGTGGCGACCTTCTTGAGGACGCCTGCGCCTGTCGAGCCTTGCGCGGGTGAGGACGCCCGACGAGGAGAGGAAGCGGGGTTGCGTGACATGGGTTCCCTTTCGGGTCGCAGTGGTTGGGACGAGGCCGGGGCCCGTGCGCGGGCCTGCCGCGCGTGCGGGCCGACCGATCAGTTGTTGATCCTCGCGCTCGCGACGACCCTCGAATGCGTGTAGTAGCCGATGGTCATGGTTGCGTTGCCGGAGCGCAGGGCGCAGGCCTCGTAGAGGACGGCCGTCACGTCCCCTTGCCTCGCAATCTCATCCTTGTTGTCTGTCTCGACGGTCTGCGTGTGGGTCGAGCCATCCTCAAACGTCATGATGAACTGGTTCTCATACACGGTCGAGGTGCCGCCGCGGGCGCGTGACCGACTCGTCTTGTACTGGTCGAAGCTGCATGACGTGACCGTGACGGTGTGTGGGCCGTCGGCGACGTCAAGCACCGCGGGAACGCCGTTCGACAGCGCGTATAAGCACAGCCCGAGGCCTAAGAGAGATGCCATGACCTTGCCGAGCTGCCGTGTTTGTGCCAGTTTCTCGTCGCCCTGTGCGCTCGCCATGAGGGCATTGCGCCGTGCACCAGCATAGAGGGGGATCGTGGCGAGGGCGAAGACGAGTGCGACGGCGCACTTGATGAGGGTCCAGACGATCCGTTCCGTGCCAAAGTCGAACATCTCGCCGAAGAAATAGAAGACCATGCCGACGGGGAGTCCCACGAGCGCGAGCAGAAGCCACCACCCCGTGTGCTTCTTCGGTGCTGTGTCCTCGCTGGAAGGATCGGTGGGGGAAGGAACACTCTGAGAGGCTGTATCAGTGTCCGACGACGCGGCATACGCCTCCCCGTATGGGGACCCCTGGTATTCCCAGCCCTGGTATGACAGCGGCGGCAAGGAAGGCTGCGCGTCGCCCGCTTGCGGCTGCGGCACCTGCGGCTGGTTGGCGGGTTGACTGCCGTCAGTGGACGGATCGTAGGGGGAGAGATAAGGGTATTGATTGCTCATGGCTGCTACCTGTCGGACGGGTGCGTGACGACGAGCCTAGGGTGTTTCCTCGGGAACGGGTGCGCTTCCGGGAGAATCCCGGTGTGCGGTTGTGACCAGGCACCGACTTGCTCGTCAGTCTTCACAGTACCGCTCGCGGCCTCGATGAGGGCGCGCATCTCACCCAGGTGTGAGCCGACCCGTTTCACGCGTCGTTTCACGGCCTCGTTGATCGAGGACAAGAAGCCGCCGAAGGGTACGTGTGGACGGAGTGACGGCGAGCCTCGTCAGTCTAGCCTGGCGCCGGTAATCACCCAGGAACGGTAGTAGACGTCGAGTGTCATCGAGGTCTCCCCGTCATGCGTGACGCACGCTTCGAACAGAGGTTTCTCGATCTTAGCGGCATGCCCGAACTGGCGAAGCCCGATCACTGTTTGACGGGTGGTTCCGTCGGGAAGAGTCATCGTGAATTCTCGACTGAACGTCGGTCTGCCTCGGTAGTCTCCAAATTTAATCTGGTGCGTACGCATCTCGTGGGTGCAGGATGACACGGTGACGGTGCGAGGCCCCGTCATGAGGTCAACGACGACGGGCGTTCCGTGGGCCAGAGCAATGTATGCGCTCGGAACGAGGAGGAAGACCGACAACGCGAGGGCTGCGGGCCGCTTGCGATGGCCGGATGCCGATCCTGCCCGACGGGCCCGTCGAAAGCGGGGCAGCTGCCAGATGATCGCTGCCAGACACACGAACATGATCCGGAACGCAACACTGTATGCCAACGCGAGCGACAGGATCCTGGTGAAGCCATAGGTCGTGGTGCTTACCCACAGGAAGATCGCCATGCACTCGCTGATGAATACAGTGATGACAAGCGCGACGATACCGCGAGCCCTTCCCCTCGAGGGGCCTTCTGGCGTGCGCGGGGGCGGGGGCGTCGCGAACACGTTCGTCGGTGACACCCGCGCCGCTGTACTGGGGGAGAGTGGCTCCCGGGCCGCCGGGGGCTGAGAGAGGTATGGGGAGAAATCGTTGCTCATAGGGACCTTCTCAGATGGGGCAGACCTGGACGAGGCCGGGGACCGTGCGGCGACTAGTCGTCGATTCGCACGTCCGCGAGGATCCACGTGAAGGGGTAGTAGTACACCGTTATCTTGTCGGGAGAACGATGTGCGCAGGCTCTGAGGAGATCGGTGCCCACGCCCGGCTTACCCCCGATATCGTTTCTGCCGGAGGTTGTCAGCGTTGTCGTATGCGACGTGCCATCCTCGAAGGTGAGCTCGAAGATATTGTCGTAGGAGGTGCGGGTCCCGTATCGACGAGTCTTCTGGGTGATCTGGTTCTCCGAGAAATGACACGAGGACACTGCCTTGGGTTGGGGACCTACTGCGGCATCGATGACCGCGGGTACTCCGGTGACCAGCCCGTACAAGCACAGCGCGACTCCGGCGATGCCCGCAATGACACGCATGCCCTGGCGTGTGGACGGCTCCTCGACGTGAGCCTCACCCCGAAGCTCCCGTTCCAGAAACTGTTTGAGCGCTCGGAAGGGAAAACAGAGAAACGCCGCGATCAGTGCAGCGAGGGACTTGACGAGTGTCCAGACCAGGGCCTCGAGACCGCTTTGAAAGAGCGCGTTGAAGACGCCGGCGGACACAAAGAAGATCAGAAACAACGCTGCGAGCGAGAAACCCACAAAGAGAGCGAGGGGGCTGGCCTTTTGAGTTGGCGTCGATGCTCGGGTTCCTTGGCCGCTGGAGAGCCTCGAGGACGTGGGCGCAGCGCCGTGGGACGATGTGCCGTTGGTGGTGGGAGTCGTCCCGGCTCCGCTCGCAGAAAGCGGAGGGTCGACCTGGATAGGTTCGCCGGACGGGGCTGGGAGGGCGTCGGAGGGCTTCATGGTCTCTCTTGGTGGTTGGGATCGACGAGGCCGTGGCTAGGCAGGTGTGTCCTCCGCGGCGGGTATGTGCGCGGTGAGCGACCAGGCACCTACCTGCTCGTTAGTCTCAACACTACCGCTCACGCTATCGATGAGGGCACGGATCTCACCCATGCGACGCGCGCCCAGGACGGATGCCTCAGGCGTGAGGGCGCTGATGGTCAGCGTCAGCGCCCCGTCCATCGCGGACCCGGTGACGGTGACCGAGGCGTTCTTGTCGAGCTCGGCGATGTGGGAGAGAACCAGGTAGATGATTTCCGCGCCCACGGCCTCGCGGAAGTCGTTGAGCGGCGTGTGCTCGGCGAACAGGTTGATGATGGAAAAGCCGGATTGCTGCGCGTAGCTGATGGCACCGTCGATGGTCGCAAAATTGCCGGGCGGTGTGGGAGCGGCCGGGCGCTCGCGGCTGGCCGCCTGGGCGCGGGCAGGGGTCGGGGTAGGCCCAGTGAGGTTCGCGGGCAGTGTCGCAGATGGGTGGCCGACGCCGTGGCGGGGAGGCGTCTTCCAATCCCTGTACAGGAATCGGATGCCGGCGGCGGCTGCGACCACGATGAAGATAATCAGATAGGAGGCCGCTGCGGTGACGACGGCCGGTGCCCATGAGCGAGGTGAGAAGAAGGACCCTAAGACGATGTTGAGGGACATGAAAGCGATGATGATTGCGCAGACGAGCAGATTCTCGCGGGTGGTGGTTTTCTCCTTGGTCATGTGCCGCTCATTTCACCCGCGCGTCGACGATGATCCAGCTGTGGCTGTAGACATCGACGGTCAGGGAAGTCGCGCCGGAACGCGCCTTGCAGGTCTCGTAGATGGTTTGAGAGACACCGCCCTCCTTGGCGAGGTCATCGGAGCTCTCGGTCTCGAGCGTCAGTGTGCGCGTTGTCCCGTCCTCCAGGGTCATGGCGAAGTGATTGTCGTAGTAGTCGATGACCTTGCTGTAATCGTCCGATGACTTGTAGTGCTCCTTCTGGGTGAGCTGACACGAGGTGACTTTCATCGTGTGTGGCCCCTCCACGAAGTCCCGGATCACGGCGATCCCGTAGACACCCGAGACAACAACGACGACGGTTCCGATAACACCCACCGCGATTGTGACAATGGCGTAGAGCTTGCCGGAGGATGCGTTCCCTCCGGCCTGCGCGCGGCACCCACGCCTGCGCAGATAGGTACAGAGGAGCGCGCACGCGATCGCGGCAATCAGGCCAATGGTGCACCATGCGGCCACCCACACGAGCCGCCAGAACCCGAAGTGCACGTACTTGCCGAGCGACGCGAAGGCGTAGGCAATGGTGCCGAAGAAACCGATGACGACGAACGCGATCAGGTTCGCGCGCGTCGAGAGCCGCGGCATGTGCCCGAGAAACGATGAGGCCTGGCCGTGGCTGGGGAAACCGCTCGAGGGAAAGAAGGGGGACTGGTTGCTCATGGTCTCACTGACGTGTTTGGGATTGACGAGGCCGGGGTGCGTTCGGCTCACGCCTCACGGATGGCCTTAATGATCCCGCTGCGCGGGTAGACGTCGACGACGATAGACGTTGTGAAAGGGCGGACGACACAGGCCTGATAGAGGGCATAGTAGGGGCTCGTCGGCTGTGCGAACTCGTCTTTCGTGTCCGTCCTGATCTCGAAGCGACGCGACTTTCCGTCGTCAAAATGGAGAGTAAAAGTGCTGTAGTAGCGTATGGTGCCGCGACGCCCTCGCTCGGTCTCAGTACGGAATCTTTCGCAGCTTGTGATGGCCTTCGTCTGGGGGCCGGTCCGGGCGTCTTCGTAGCCTTCCGCGAAGGCCCCACCTCCCATGACGGTGCACGCGGTCGCGACCAACGCGATCATAGCAATGCAGAAAAATGTCTTGATGGCGGGGCCTGCGTTGCCAGGTTGATCCAGTTGTGCGCGCATCGTGCGCACGAGCATCGGAAGGAGCGACAAGAGACAGATGCCGAAGACAACGGCTGCGCCAGAGCCGATGAGTGAACAGACCAGCTGACGGACACCGAAGTTCCCGGCTAGCAAAAACGCGCCGAGCATGACGACCGCGGATCCGATGAGCACGCAGGCCCATATGGTCATGCTGAGCTGTTGCCGGGCGGTGCCCGGACGTATCTCTGGGGAGAAACGCGAACGACGTGGATACATGCTCAATTCCTCCTGCTCTTAGACGTCCGCTGGGGTCGCTCCCGTCCACTCGTACCAGCCCTGGTGCTGGACGATCCAGGCCATGAGGGCGTAGCCGGCCTGGCCGGGCAGGGTCTGGCCGTCCCCGCCGCGCGCGAGGGAGGCGGCCATGTCCTCGAACCACTGGTCGTGCGCGACCAGCGGCGTATAGCAGTCAACGAAGGGGATTCCTCGGCGCGCGCACACTTCGGAGCACGAGGAGGACAGTGCCTTGAGGGACCCGGAGTCCACACCAGCCAGTGGCGGGGGCCCCACGACGAAGCTGGGGATGCCCAGCGCGGTCGCCCGGTCGGTGATGTTGGCCAGGTTCAGGCGTGAGCGGGCCGTCGAAATACCCGCCGCGACGTCGCCCGGACCCACACCGATGACGAGGCCGTGGGGCTCGCTGTCGGCCAAGCGCGGCAGGACCTCGGCCTCCCAGCGCGCGGCCATCTGCTTCGTCGTCTCAGAGGGTACGGCCAGGGTTAGGAACGTGGCGGGCAGATCGAAAGTCGAGTGCGCATTGACGCGACCGACCCAGCCCAGGCCGCGGGGATCGCCGACGCCCGCGACGAGCTCGTCTCCGATGAAGCAGATGCGCATGGTGTTCCTTTCCGGTGCCTCCCGCGCCCCCGGTGGGAGCGCCGGCCCTCGTTAGCCTTCGAAGGCCTGCGCAATAAGGGTAGCTGCTTGCTCCTTGTGAAGCGAGGCACGTCCCGCTGCGGTCGTCGCGGACTCGGGTCGAGAGACCACGCGGACCGGGCGTCCCAGAGACGGGAAGAGGTTGAGCGCCAGGTGCGGCCACGCGCCTTGGTTGCGAGGCTCGTCCTGCACCCAGGTCACCGACGCGTTCGGGTACTGGGCCAAGGCCTCGGCAACCTCGGCCTCGGGCAGCGGGTAGAGCTGCTCCAGGCGAATGATCGCCGTCGAGGTGTCGCCGCGGTGCTCGCGCTCCTTGACGAGGTCGTAGTACAGGCGGCCCGAGCACAGCAGGACGCGCGTCACCGATGCCGGATCGGTGACGGCGTCGTCGCCGATGACGGGCTGGAAGGCGCCCGAGGTGAACTCGTCGAGGTGCGAGGATGCGGCCGACAGGCGCAGCAGCTGCTTGGGCGTGAACGCGATGAGCGGCTTGCGCGGGCGCTTGTAGGCTTGCGTGCGCAGCATGTGGAAGTAGTTCGCCGGCGTGGAGGGCTGGACGATCCACATGTTGTCCTGGGCGGCCAGCTGCAGGTAGCGCTCGATGCGCGCGCTCGAGTGGTCGGGTCCCTGACCCTCGTAGCCGTGGGGGAGGAGCATGACGAGCGAGGAACGCTGTCCCCACTTCTGCTCGGCCGAGCACACGAACTCGTCGATGACGGTCTGCGCGCCGTTCGCGAAGTCGCCGAACTGCGCCTCCCAGATCGTGAGGGTCTCCGGGCTCTCCAGCGAGTAGCCGTAGTCGAAGGCCAGCACGCCGTACTCGCTCAGCGGGGAGTTCCACACGTCGAAACGCGCCTGGTTCTCGGTGAGGAAACGCAGCGGCGTGAACTCGCGCCCGTCGTTCGCGTCGTGCAGGATCGCGTGGCGCTGGACGAAGGTCGCGCGGCCCACGTCCTCGCCGGACAGGCGCACGCCGGTACCCTCCATGAGGAGCGTGCCGAAGGCCAGGAGCTCAGCGAAACCCCAGTCGATAGGCTTGTTGCCCAGCGCCATCTCGAGGCGGCGCTCGCACAGCTGACGCAGCTTCGGGTGAGGCTCGAAGCCCTCCGGGAAGCGCGTGTGCGCGCGGCCGATGCGGCGCAGCTGCTTGGCGGGGGCAGCAGACGTCCAGCCGATCATCATGCCGATGCCGGGCATCTGGGACTCCGGCATGGTCCATTCCTCGTCGCCCGATTCCCCGGCCTCGCCCACGCCGACGGTGAGTGCCGGGTCGTGCGTGCGGCTGCCCGGGTTGATCTCAGACACCGAGGAAGCGCCACCCGCGCGGGTCTCCTCGAGGATGCGCCCGAGCTCCGCCTCGTACTGGGCGATCGACTGGCGGGCCTCGTCCTCGGTGAGCTGGCCGCGACCCACGAGGCCGCGGATGTACACGGCGCGCGTGGAGGGGATGCGGTCGATGAGGGAGTACATGACGGGCTGGGTCATCG
This sequence comes from Actinomyces sp. ICM39, assembly GCF_000282935.1. Taxonomy (NCBI): domain Bacteria; kingdom Bacillati; phylum Actinomycetota; class Actinomycetes; order Actinomycetales; family Actinomycetaceae; genus Actinomyces; species Actinomyces sp. ICM39. The sequence goes on along the minus strand of NZ_ALCB01000116.1, from coordinate 25,016 downwards.
ACGGGTCGTCGCCCTCGTTGTGACCGCGGCGGCGGTAGCACACCATGTCGATGATGACGTCCTTGTGGAAGGCGTTGCGGTACTCGAAGGCGAGGTGTGCGCAGCGGATGACGGCCTCGGGGTCGTCCGCGTTCACGTGCAGGATCGGGACCTGCAGGCCCTTAGCCAGGTCGGTTGCGTAGCCGGTGGAACGGCCCTGCGTCGGGCCCGTCGTGAAGCCGATCTGGTTGTTGACGATGACGTGGATCGTGCCGCCGGTCTTGTAGCCCTCCAGCTGGGAGAGGTTGAAGGTCTCCTGGACGACGCCCTGGCCGATGAAGGCCGCGTCGCCGTGGATGAGGATCGGGATGATCGGCAGGTCCGGGTCGCCCAGGTGCTCCTGCTTGGCGCGCACGATGCCCTCCAGGACGCCGTCGGCGGCCTCCAGGTGCGAGGGGTTGGCGGCCATGTAGACCTTGGTGGCCAGGCCGTCGTCGAGGGAGTACACGCCCCATGTGCCCAGGTGGTACTTGACGTCGCCGGAGCCCTGGACGGAGTTGGGCATGTAGTTGCCCTCGAACTCGTCGAAGATCTGCGCGTAGGACTTGCCCGCGATGTTGGCCAGCACGTTGAGGCGGCCGCGGTGCGCCATGCCGATGGCGACCTCGTGGATGCCGGTGCGCGCCGAGTCGGCCAGGATGTGGTCGAGCAGCGGGATCAGGGACTCGCCGCCCTCGAGGGAGAAGCGCTTCTGGCCCATGAACTTCGTCTGGAGGAACTCCTCGAAGGCCTCGGCGCGGATAAGCGTGCCCAGGATGTGGCGCTGCGCCTCGGGGGAGGGGGCCTCGTAGGGGCGCTCGATGCGCTTCTGGACCCATGCGCGCTGCTCGGGGTCCTGGATGTGCATGTACTCGATGCCGACCGTGCGCGTGTAGGTGTCGTGCAGGCGCGTGAGGATGTCGCGCAGCAGCATCTGGTCGGAGCCGCCAAAACCACCGGTGGGGAAGGGGCGGTCCAAGTCCCACACGCTCAGGCCGTAGGACGACAGATCGAGGTCGGGGTGGCGCCGCACGCGGTAGGCCAACGGGTCGGTGTCGGCGGCGAGGTGGCCGCGCGAACGGTAGGCGTGAATGAGCTCCGCGATGCGCGCGGGCTTGCCCTTTTCGTGGTTCGGGTCGTAGTCGTAGTCCGCTTCCCACGCGTAGGGGCGCGCGGGGACGTGCATCGAGGTGAAGACGCGCTCGTAGAAGCCATCGCGGCCCGAGAGCTTGGCGTCCACGAGGGCCAGGAGGCGGCCCGATGCCGCGCCCTGGATGATGCGGTGGTCGTAGGTGGAGGAGAAGAACATCGTCTTGCCGATGCCGAGGGCGGCCAGGCGCTTGGGGGAGACGCCGCGGAATTCCGCCGGGTAGTCGGTGGCGCCCACACCGATGATGAGGCCCTGGCCGACCATGAGGCGGGGCACGGAGGTGGTGGTACCGAGCGTGCCCGGGTTGGTCAGGGTGACGGATGCGCCCTGGAAGTCGGCGGTCGTCAGCGTCGCCGTGCGGGCGCGCGCCACCAGGTCCTGGTAGGCATCGACGAACTCAGCGAAGGTGAGCGTGTCGGCGTCGTGGATGACGGGGACCTTGAGGGAGTGGTTGCCCTGCGCGTCGGCCACGTCGATGGCCAGGCCGAAACCGATGTGCGCGAGCTGCTCGACGGCGGGCTTGCCGCCCTCGATCGTGTAGCGCACGTTGAGGTCGGGCATCTCGCACAGCGCCTCCACCAGGGCGTAGCCGATGAGGTGCGTGAAGGAGACCTTGCCGCCGACGGTGCGCGCCAGGTGCGCGTTAATGAGGGCGCGGTTTTCGATGAGGAGCTTGGCCGGGATCTGGCGCTGGGAGGTGGCCGTGGGGATGGAGAGTGAGGCCTCCATGTGCTTGGCGGTCGCGCGCGCCGCGGACTTGAGGATGTGGAGCTCGTCGTGCGAGGGGGCGCCCTGGAAGAGCGTGAAGGCCGCGCGCCCGTGCTGCAGGCGCGTGTAGGGGCTCGTGGCCTCGGCGACGGCGGCGGGCGGCGCGGGCGGCAGGTCCGAGCGGGTCACCGAGACGACGGGTGCGTGCTCGGTGGTGGCCGCCTCGGGCCCGTCCTCTTCGATGTCGAGGGTGGGCGGGGTCACCGCCACGGGGACCGCAGGGTCTTGGGTGACCGAGGCCGGGGGAACCTCGGTCGACGAGGCCGGGGCCGGCTCGGGTGTCTCGGGTGTGCCCTCGGGGATGGAGGGGCGCTTGGCGCGTAGCTGTGGGGGAGCGGACTCGGTGGAGAAATAGGCGCGCCAGGACGGGTCCAGGAGCTGGGGGTCACGCTCGTAGAGGTCTCGCATCTTTGCGATGTACCACTGCGGATCGGGCTGGGAAGCGGTGGGAGTGGGCACGTATTCCTCCGTAAGTGTCATGCCGCGCGCATGGGCCGAATCCTGCGCGGTCATACCTCGTTAATTCTACCGCCGCGTGATGGTCTTCACGAAACCTGGTAGACCTTTGGCGTGTACTTCAAGGGCCTTTGGTCCGTTGAAGAATGATTGTTGGCACATGCGTCGTGGTGTGTGGAAATGCGCGCTGGGGGAGTGGGGCAGGCCCGCTAGACTGTAACCATCATGGACTGCGACACTGCTGGCTTTCCCGCCGCTCTTTCTCACCCCCTGCCCGCGCGCGTGCGCACGGCCCGCCCCGGCCTCGTCGAGGGGGCCACGCGATGACGACCGCCCTCATGCTTCTGCTCGGCGTCGTCCTGACAGCCGGTACTTTCATCTTCGTCTCCGCCGAGTTCTCTCTCGTTGCGGTTGACCAAGCCGTCCTCGACAAGAAAGCCGAGGAAGGGGATCGTGGGGCAGCCTCTGTCCTGCGCGCGACCCGCACGCTGTCAACCCAGCTGTCGGGCGCTCAGGTGGGTATCACGCTGACCACGATCCTGCTCGGCTACACGACGCAGAGCGCGCTGGCCGACCTGCTGGAGGACCTGCTCGGATCGGTCGGCCTCGCGTGGGGCCTGGCGACCGGCATCGCGGCATTCGTGGCAGCTGCGTTCGTCAACGTCTTCTCGATGCTCTTCGGCGAGCTCGTCCCCAAGAACCTCGCCCTGGCACACCCCCTGGCGACCGCCGTGCGCGTCGTCCCCTTCCAGATGGCCTTCACCGCGATTGCCCGCCCCGTCATCTGGGTGCTGGGCGGGACCGCGAACTGGGTGCTCGCCCGCATGGGGATTGAGCCCCAGGAGGAGATCTCCTCGGCGCGCTCCGCTTCCGAGCTGGCGGCCCTCGTCGAGCACTCCGTCGAAGAAGGTACCTTCGACATGTCCACGGCCGACCTCTTCGTCAACACGATCCGTATGTCCACCCTGAGCGCCGCTGACGTCATGACCGACCGGGGGCGCCTGCACACCCTCAGCGAGGGTGACAGCGCCCAGGACGTACTGGACCTGGCCCGCGAAACCGGACACTCGCGGTTCCCTGTGATCGGCGACGACTCCGACGACATCCTCGGCCTGGTCTCGCTGCGCCGCGCGGTCGCTGTGCCCGCCGACCGTCGCGCCGAGGTTCCCGTCATCTCCTCGTCCCTCATGACCGACGCGCCGTCGGTTCCCGAGACCGTGCCGATCGGTCCCCTCATGGTCCAGTTGCGTGACGAGGGCCTGCAGATGGCCGTCGTCGTCGACGAGTACGGCGGTGTCTCCGGCATCGTGACCCTTGAGGACGTCGTCGAAGAGATCGTCGGCGAGGTCTCCGACGAGCATGACCAGCGACGCCTCGGCATCCGCCCGCGCCCCGACGGCACGTTCCTCGTGCCCGGCACGCTGCGCCCCGACGAGCTCGCGCGCCGCACGGACATCAACCTGCCCGAGGACGGCCCCTACGACACCATCGGCGGCCTCGTCATGAACGAGCTCGGCGAGATCCCGGTCGTCGGTTCGCGCGTGAGCGTGGACGGCATCGGCATCGAGGTCACGCAGATGCAGGGACGGCGCGTCGCCCAGGTGGCGATCACGCCCGCCCCCGAGGCCGAGGTTGAGGAGGTGTCACTGTGAGCGTGGGAGTGGGTCTCGGTATCACCGTGGCGCTTCTGGCCGTCAACGCGTTCTTCGTCGCCGGCGAGTTTGCCGTCACCTCGACGCGCCGCTCGCAGGTCGAGCCTCTCGCCGACGAGGGCGCGCGCGGCGCGGCCGCAGCCCTGTACGCGCTGCAGCACGTGTCCCTCATGCTGGCGATCTGCCAGCTGGGCGTGACGGTCGCATCCACGACCCTGGGCGTCGTCGCCGAGCCCGCGATCGCGCACCTTGTCGAGTCGCCACTCGAGCGCCTCGGCGCCCCCGAAGCGACCAGCCACGTCGTTGGCTTCGCCGCCGCCCTCGTCATCGTTCTCTTCTGCCACGTCGTCTTCGGCGAGATGGTCCCGAAGAACATCTCGATCGCCGCGCCCGTGCGCATGCTGCTGATCCTCGCCCCCGTCCTCGTGCGCCTGGGCCACGTCCTGCGCCCGATCATCGAGGCTATGGATCGCTTTGCGAACTGGTTCGTGCGCCTGGCCGGTTACGAGCCGCGCTCGGAAATCTCGGCCTCCTACACGATCGAGGAGGTCGCCTCGATCGTCGTCGCCTCGCAGGAGGAGGGCGTGCTGACCGACGAGCTGGGCCTTCTCAGCGGCACCCTGGAATTCTCCGAGGAGACGGCCGGGACCGCGATGGTCCCCCTCGACAAGCTCATCGTCCTGCCCGAGGGTGCCACTCCGGCCGACGTGGAAGAACAGGTCGCCCACACAGGCTACTCGCGCTTCCCGATCGCCGGCGACGACGGTTCCATCGTCGGCTACGTGCACCTGAAGGACGTCCTGTACGCCACCGGCGAGGATCGCGAGCAGCCGATCACCCCGTGGCGCATCCGACGCCTCGAGGCCGTGTCCGCCGACGACCAGGTCGAAGACGCGCTGCGCCACATGCAGCGCACCGGCGTGCACTGCGCACTCGTCCGCGATGCGGGAGCCGTCGTCGGCATCCTCTTCCTCGAAGACATCCTCGAGCTGCTGGTCGGCGAAGTCCGAGACGTTCTCCAACGCCCGTGACGAGCCGCGATCCGCAAGGTACATTAGATCGAGGTCGAAACTTCGTGACGAACACAGACGAGGGGGAGAGCGTGAGCGACACCGAGTGCCCGCTGCCGAAGCGGTCGCAGCTGCGCGCGGCGCGCTCCGAGAACGGGGACGACTCCCAGGAGAACCCGATCACCGCGGCGATCCCGGTTGGCGAAGAGACCGTTGCCCCTCCGCCGCCTCCCGCCGCGAAGAAAACGGTGGAGGAACCTCCGGCCCTAGCCTCGTCTCCTGAGACTGAGCCTGACATCGACGAGGAAGCCCCGGCCTCGTCGTCGAGCAAGCGACGCCGTAACGTCCACCCCGTCGGATACGCGCTGCGTGCGCTCCTCGTGCTGGGGTTGGCGGGCACGACGATCGCCGTGCCCATGACGGGGCGCGTCGGCTCCGACTCCTCGCTGACCGTGCCCGCGCGTGCCTTCGGCGCCTCGGTGGGTGGGCCCAGCTGGGCCGTGTCCTCCGCGCTGCCCCAGGCGACCGCCCTGGACGGCACCCTCACCGCGAACTCGCGCGCCAAGGCCCAGGCCCCCGTGTCCATCACCGGCTGCGCGTCGGGCAATGGCGCGGACGGAAACCGCAACGTGCGCGTCGTCGCCGACACGATCTACTGGCCGCTCCCGCAGGGCACCTACACGGTGACCTCGCCCTTCACGATGCGTATTTCGCCCGTCTCCGGTCAGCTCCTCGCCCACGAGGGCATCGACATGGCCGCCCCGCTCGACACCCCCATCACCTCCGTATACGGCGGCGTCGTCGAGGAGGTCGCGGAGAACTCGCGCTCGGGCGCCTACGTGCAGATCAAGCACACGAAATCTGACGGCACCGTCTTCCACTCCGCCTACCTGCACCAGTACATGAACAAAATTAAGGTGAAGGTCGGCGATACCGTTACCGCCGGGCAGGTCATCGGCGCGGTTGGCAACAACGGCTGGTCGACGGGCCCGCACCTGCACTTCGAAATCCACGACTCCTCGGATACCCCCGTGGATCCGGACGCGTGGATGCAGGCAAACAAAGCTGTTTATCTCGGACAGGAGTCTTGCTCATGATGCCCGTCACCCTGCGTCAGGGACCCATCGTTTTCGCCCACCGCGGCGGCAGCGAGGAGGCCCCCGAAAACACGATGAGCGCCTTTGCCTACGCCTACGAGGCCGGGATCCGCCACGTGGAGACCGACGCCCACGTCACCGCCGATGGCAAGGTCGTCATCTGCCACGACGAGACCGTGGACCGCTGCTACGACGGTACTGGCGTGATCGCTCAGATGACGTGGCGCGAGCTGTCCAAGCTGCGCCACCGCGACTCCGGGGAGCAGATGCCGCTGCTCGCTCAGGTCCTCGAGGCATTCCCCGACATGTACTTCAACATCGACGCGAAGGAGCCGGGCGTCGAAGGCCCCCTCCTCGAAGTCATCGCCGACCACGGCGCGGCCGACCGAGTGCTCGTGGCCTCCTTCTCCGAGCCTCGCCTGCGTGCTGTGCGCGACATCGCCGCATCGGATCCTTCCCGCGCGGTCGCCACGTCTCTGGGCACCGAGGCCGTCGTGCGCCTCGTGGGTGCCGCGAAGAGCGCCACGAACCCCGCCTGGTGGCACGTGCCCGGCCCGCGTCAGGGTGCCATCGCCGCCCAGGTGCCCATGCACCAGGGCCCCATCCGCGTCGTCGACGAGCGCTTCGTGGCCACCGCCCACACCCTGGGCCTGGCCGTCCACGTGTGGACCATCAACACGGTGGCCGATGTGCTGCGCCTCCTCGAGGTCGGCGTCGACGGCATCATCACCGACCGACCCGTCTTCCTGCGCGACTTCCTGGACCAACGCGGCCTGTGGACCCAGCCCCCTGCCCCCGGTTCTGTTTCGGGCCCCAGGGACTGAGGCTATTGCTTGAAAAGGCGGGCGCGCACCGGAATTTTCCTCGTGTAAAGCGAGTATTTCAGGATTGCTCTAGCCGCTAATAAGCCCCATCATCATGGCCCAGATTGCCGCGCGTGGAGGTGCGTCTAGCGCCGGATGGGACGCCATGTGTGCAAGGGCTTTTTCGTTGAGTGGGGCGTGGATTTGTGCGTGCATGTGGTTGGTGACGAAGCAGTCGAAGTGTGGCCCTGTCTGCCACTGTCGACGTCGTATCTGCTCGCCCACGCAGGTCACGACGCTCCACCGCCCGGAGACGCAGTCCTGGGCAAAGTGCGACTCAGCGGGACCATATGTCACGAGATCGTTGAGTACATCCTGAGCGCGCTGTGCATCCAGGGAACGAATCGCAGCGACGAAATCCGCGGGAATGTAAGGAGGCCCGTCGTGGATGGTAGGTCCGGCGTGCAGCAAGGAAGCTAAGGCCAGGATATGGGGGACCTCGAAGAAATCGACCTGGCTGAAGTGTACGCCGTCCACGTCGGAGCGCATGATGACTGAGCGAGGTGCTGTGGGCCAGATCTTCCAGTCGCGTACGATGCCGCGCATGCTGGGGGACACGACGCGGATACAGATGCGGGTGTGGGCTGCGTGCACCGGCTCGAGAATACGTGCGGCTTCGCCGGCTAAGCCGTTGGCACCGGCGAGTCCCTGCGCGACCAAGCCACTGGTGAGAGCGGCGCTTGAAATGCGCCCGGCATTCTCGTCACTGGCAATCATCTCGAGCAGGGCATCGGCCTGCTCGACGGTGACGACGAGCTGATCCGAGGTGTCCGGTTCAGCTGTGTCGGTGCTCACGGTGTCACCTCCAGGGTTTGAGCCATCGTGATGAAATCATCGATGACGGTTGGGAATAGGACACTGGGGCACGTACACGTCGCGGTCCACAGGAAACGCTGCGGAGATTGCTGTGTCGCGGGCGCAGTGCGTGTGATCCACGTGAGCTGGCTGAGGGTCAGAGAGACATTTTCGAGAATGTACACGCCGGTGCGCCAGCGGGCGCCGTGCGGTGCAACCGGCCACGCGAAGTCGTCAATAAGGTGGAATCCAGGCAATGCTTCCTCCACCTGCCTGACGCTGTCCGCGTAGACTTCGTCGTCGCTCGCGTCGGTGTTGAGCGCTCCGCCGGTGACCACGAAGGTCGGAACGTTTCCCTCATCTTTCGTCTTAGCAACGGCGACGAGGCGAACGCTGGGATCATCTGCCAGGGGACCGAGCTGCGCGTATTCCTCCGGGGTGAGGAACCTCCATCCCGAGGCAAGGGTCATAGTGGCGTGTTCGTTCACCAGAATCCCTTGCCTTTTGTGTGTTTCTCGTATGCCTCCTGATCGATATTGCCATCGTCGTCTAAGAGCCCATGGCGCTTGGCGTACTGCCAATCGGCGTAGACCCACCGGGGAAACTTGATGGGCAGAAGGCTAATGAGGAAGAAAGATAGAAATACGAGGATTGAAATGGCGGCAATGCGCGATAAAATCCCCGGTAGTTGAAAGTAATTGATCAATCCTAGGATGCCGCCGAGAAGAAAAATGCATGCAAATGCGGGTGCTCCGATAGCAGCATAATTTCTACTGATTCTTCCTTTGCCGTTCATTCGGCGCCACAGGTTCGCAGCCTTTGAATCTGTGAACATCTCGGCGTACCACACCGCCGCTCCGAAGAATCCCATTCCGATTCCGATAATAGTCAGTGTAATGTTCTCGTTCATGCGATTGTCCATTGTTAATTGAGTGTCGCGTCATTGATTGCGTCACCTGTCATTTCGCCAAAGTAATGGCCGGCCACCCCGCCGATGACGCCGCCGACAATACCGCCAACGACAGCGCCAACGGGGGCGAAAGGACCCGAGACAGTAGCGCCGATGGCGGCACCGCCTTTGGCTCCTAGCCAGGCGCCTGCCCAGGTAGCTCCCCCTGTCACAGTGCCTTTCACGCCCGCTCGTGCTACCTTGTGGCCCTCGCTCCATTCGGGGTGCTGCTGGGTATCGATTTGGTACGTGTCGTAGGCGGTAATGCCGCCGTCGACGACCGCCCCCGCAACGCCGGCAACCTTTCCGGCCTTTCCCAAGACGGGGGCTATCGTTCGGGTTCCAACGGGTTCCGTTACCTGTGTTCCTGTCGGTATGAACTTCCAGTTCGATAGGTCGCCCGCGGCGAAAAATTCTGCAGGCGGCTGGTAGAGCCCTTTGTTGAACTGAATCGTGGCCGCGGATGCAGTCTGACCGAGAAGATCGGTGGCTCCCATTGTGTAGGGAAGTAAATTGGCATATGGGTGCTCATTGTCCAAAACGAACTGGCTTTTGAGTCCGTTGAAAACCGGTTCAATCCATTGCTCATAGGCGTCTACTTTGAGACTGTCTAGCGCGAGTGAAAACACGTGCTCGGCGCGTTCATAATTCAACCGCTGGACCTCAGCTTGCGCTTGCAGCTCATTAAAACTATGGACAAGGTCATCGTCCGACTCATCGAATAGGGTCACTGTGTCGCCTTCGACGATCAGACCACAGTCTTGGGCTTTCTGCGCGATTCCCTTGTACTCCTCACGTACTGACTTCATCGACCAGGCGAGTTCGGATACAGCGTTCGTGAGTGCTTTCAGATCGTTGGAGATTTCTTCACACACGTCCGATGTGATTTGTAAATCGTGCTGACATGGGTCGACAAGAAGTGCCTCCTGCTGGCCGACAATGGAGGAAGCGCGCACTGTATCTCCGTCTGCGGTATGCAATGCGCCGGAAGCTTGTTCACATTGATCCTTGAACGTGAAGAGATTGTCGACGTTAATCGGGAAAGGCATGGAAAACCATGCTCCGTGTTGGCGTGTATCTTCGTCGGTACTCATCGTGGCCCCCTGGCGCGCAGATATTCTCCTGTTGACTGAAGACTGGCAGCTTCCTGATTATCGGTGGTTGCAAAATTCTCGGATGCTGCGGTCAGTCCGCGAGCGATAGAATAAGAACAAAAAGATGCCTTCTGTATAACACGATTGATTCTCTCGATCTTCGCTGTCAGATCTGCTTCATTACTCCCAGCGCCACTAGGTGCTTCGAGAGTCTCAGAGGCGACTCTCTCGCTCGAGTACTCCAGGATGTTGATGGCACGCGAAACAGCGTCCGCGTCCCACACGATTCCACTAGACAACTATCTCCCCTTACAACGTGGTCAGCAGTAACAGATTAGGATAGCCCTCCGTCACAGTGATCGTCAAGTCCTCATTGAAGAGATTAGGTTCCTCCAGAACCTTGAGATTACAGTAAAAAATGGGGGCGGAGCCGCTTGGCTCCGCCCCTCTCGACACATGTGTCAAGACCGCTGACTCACTCGTCGCCGCTGAAGTCGGCCACGGCCTCGTCCAGGCCCGCGCGGCGGATGCGCACGAGCGACAGGAACACCAGGCCGGCAGCCAGAGCGATGCCCAGGCCTCGAACCAGCCAGGACTCGCCCACGAAGATCATTGCCATGGCAGCCAGGGTCGGCACCAGGAGCGTGAACGCGTAGCCGATGTAGCGACCGAACGACGGCATGGGCACGCCGTCGGACTCGGCGACCGACTTGACCATGAAGTTCGGGCCGTTGCCGATGTACGTGATCGCGCCGCAGAACACGGCGCCGAGCGAAATCGGGATCAGGTAGTACTCGGGCACTCCCGCGACCAGAGTGCCCTCGCCTCCGGAAGCCTTCGCCATCTCGAAGAACGTCATGTACGTCGGGGCGTTATCCAGGATCGAGGACAGGCCGCCCGTGAACACGAAGTACGTCATGCGGGTCAGCGGCAGCGACGGGGCGATCTGCTCCAGGTAGCGCAGCGCCGGCGCCATCGTCGAGAAAATGCCGATGAACAGGGTCGCGACCTCCATGATCGGCGCCCACGTGAAGGCGTTCTCCTCGAAGCGCACCTTCTTATCCGAGAGCTTGTAGGACAGGCCCGCGACCGTGAACATGATGATCTCGCGCCACGGCACGAAGCCGGTCCACGAGTGCACGTGGCCCTCGGCCAGGGCCTCGCCGTCCCAGGACGGAGCGAAAGCGACGGACAGGATGATAATCGCGAAGAACAGCAGGTTGATCTTGCCGTGCAGGCTCAGCGGCTTGACCTCGCGGTCGTCGGCCTCGATGGAGGCAGTGTCCTCGGAGGCGTAGCGCACGCGGTCGATCGAGTAGTACGACAGGAGCAGCAGCACCAGGACGAACAGCCATTCCTTCCACAGCGCGAACGTCCACGCGAACGGCACGCCGTGCAGGTAGCCGAGGAACAGCGGCGGGTCGCCGAGCGGAGTCAGTATGCCGCCACAGTTCGCCACAATGAAGATCGTGAACAGGACCGTGTGCACGCGGTGCTTACGTTCCTTGTTGGTCTCCAGGAGCGGGCGAATCAGCAGCATGGCTGCGCCGGTCGTCCCAATGAACGAGGCCAGGAGGCCGCCGATCGCCAGGAAGATCGTGTTGTTACGCGGGGTCGCCTTGATGTCGCCGGCCAGGTGAATGCCGCCGGAGACCACGAACAGCGCGAAGAGCAGCGCGATGAACTGCACGTACTCCACGCCCGTGGCGATAAGCGGGCCGGTGCCCGCCTTCATGAACATCCAGATCGTCGTCGGCACGCCGAGAGCGAGCGCGACGGACAGCTGGGAGCATTCCTTTTCCCACCAGTGCGCGGTCTTCGGGATGATAGGCAGAACTGCGATGCAGCCAAGCATCGCGATGAAGGGGAGCAGACTCCACCAGGGGTAGGTCATCGGCCAGTCCTTGGTTGACGATAAATACGCTCACTATTTTATGGGGTGGGGGAGCGGGGTGTGGAGTGTTCCAGGAGGTGGGAGTGGCCTCATCGACGAGGCCGGGGCGTGTTCGCTCGCGGGTTTTCGTTGGGTGGCGGCGGGCATTGCGAGGTATCTGGATATGAGTGGCACCCCGAACAGGACTCGAACCTGCGACCTCTTGCACCGGAGGCAAGCGCTCTATCCGCTGAGCTATCGGGGCAGCTCGGTCAGTTTAGCAGGGTTTCATACAACCACGCGTGACGGTGATGTGTGCCATACTAGTGGACGTTGCTTGTTTGAGAACTCTTCAGGAGGATCCCATGCGCGTTCATATCGGCACCGATCACGCCGGTTTCGAACTCAAGGAAAAGGTTGTCGCGCACCTGCGCGAGGCCGGTCACGATGTCGTCGACCACGGCGCCGACACCTACGATGCGCTCGACGACTACCCGCCGTTCTGCATCGAAGCCGCCCAGGCGGTCGTCGACGAGCCGGGCAGCCTCGGCATCGTCATCGGCGGTTCCGGCAATGGTGAGCAGATGGCGGCCAACTGCGTGGAAGGCGTGCGTGCCGCCCTCGTGTGGTCGGACGCGACCGCGCGTCTGGCCCGCGAGCACAACGACGCGAACGTCGTGGCCGTCGGTGCCCGCCAGCACAGCGAGGAAGAGGCTCTGGCCCTTATCGACGCGTTCCTGGAGACCCCCTTCAGCGGCGACGAGCGCCACCAGCGCCGCATCGACCTGATGAAGGACTACGAGCGCTCCGTGCGCGCCTGATACCTCAGGCGTTGGTGCATGCGCTCCTAGCGCTGATACACACGAAGCGGGGCCGGTGAATGATCACCGGCCCCGTTTTGTGTGCTTGCTGTGCATGCCGTCTTTCTGTTGCCTCCGCTGGCGTTGTTTCGTGCGATGTGTGTCGGGGCTGCGGCCTGACAGTGAAAGAAACATCGCCCCAGCACGCCGCTGTGCTGAGAGTGCGGTAGCTCCCGTGAAAGAAAAACCACCCCAGCAGGTCACTGTGTTGTGTGTTCGATGGCCTTCGTGAAAGAAAAACCACCCCTGCTCGCCGAAATAGGGGCAAAATCAGTGGTTTTAGGCGAGCAGGGGCGATTTATATTTCATGCCGGCAGGCGCAATCCCAAGCAGGGGCGATATTTCTTTCAGAGCATCCCAATCACCATGCGACATGGTGGACATGAACGCCGTGTGAGTGCCAGCGCGAGCTTTCCGTGGCCCAAGCAGGTGGTTGCGATGAAGATGAAGCGCTCCGTGAGCGAAACCGCCGCTGGTGGCGCGACACAAGTCGCCCAGCTTCGATTGCTCAAACCCACAGCGAGAAAAAAGTCGCCCTGCTGCGAGTGCCTGCGCAGAAAGCGTGACAATTTTCGCCCTGCGTGCCGAAAATGGCTCAAAAAGGGCGATTTTTGCGGTACAGGGCGAGTTTTGTACCGGTTCGGACAGACCAGCATATGTGCCGGGTGAGTTTTGTCCCGGTTGGCGCGCGACAAGGTCCACCGGGGTGCCCAGGTTGCTGACCTCCTCGCAACCAAGCGCTGCCATATCTGGCCCAGTGGCAGCGCCCCGCACGAACAACCTGGCCCAGGCCTCGTCCCTTATCCCTGGCCGGTGAGGGTGAGATACACGAGGAACAGGTTGAGCGCAACGATGACGGCTGCGATAAGGAAGCCGGTGACACGCAGGGGACGATTGTTCGCGTAGCTGCCCATGACCTCGGGCGAGGCGGTCAGGCGCATGAGCGGGATGATCGCGAAGGGGATGCCGAATGACAGGGCGACCTGCGAGACAACGAGGGCCCACGTGGGCTCGGCGCCCGCGCCCAGAATGATGAGCGCCGGGATCAGGGAGATGAGGCGGCGCGCCATGATGGGCACGCGAATGTGGAGGAGGCCGTTCATGATCTCGGAGCCAGCGTAGGCGCCCACCGACGTGGAGGCCAGGCCCGAGGCCAGTAGGCCGACCGCAAACACGGTGCCGACGATGGGCCCGAGCGTGGAGGAGATCGCGGCGTGCGCACCCTCGATCGTGTCGGTGCCGCTCTGGCCGGCCAGCGCCGCGGCCGCTAGGAGCAGCAGGCCGATGTTCACCAGGCCCGCGATGCTCAGCGCCCAGTAGATGTCGATGCGGGTCGCGCGCAGCAGGCGCGAGAGGTGTCCCGAGGAGTGTCGGGCGTCGCCGGTGGAGGGGCCCAGCTCGTGGGCCTCGTGGTCGTTGACGAGGGAGGAGTGCAGGTAAACAGCGTGCGGCATGACGGTTGCGCCCAGCATGGATGCGGCCACGAGGACCGAGTCGGTGCCCTGGAAGCGGGGGAGGAGCCCGCCGAGCATACCCGAGGGGCTGGGCGGCGCGACGAAGAGACCCGCGAGGAAGCCGAGCGTGATGATGATGAGCAGGCCGACGATGATCGTCTCGAACTGGCGCTGTCGCCCGCCGCCCTGAACGAGCAGAAGGGCCATCGACACGACGCCGATGATGACGCCGCCCCACAGGAGGGGGACACCGAACAGGAGGTGGAGGGCGAGCGCGCCGCCGATGACTTCGGCCAGGTCGGTCGCGGCGGCCACGATCTCCGCCTGGAGCCAGAACGCGATGCGCCCGGGCTTGCCCATGCGCGCGCCCAGCAGGGCGGGCAGGGACTGGCCGGTGACGAGGCCGAGCTTGGCGGAGAGGTACTGGATGACCATCGCGAAGATGTTTGAGGCCACGAGAACCCACACGAGCAGGTACCCGTAGCGCGCGCCCGCCGTGATGTTGGCGGCGACGTTTCCGGGGTCGACGTAGGCGACGGCCGCGACGAAGGCGGGGCCGAGGAGGGGGATGAGCTTGTGGCGATGCTCGGTGTCCGTGGCGCTCACGGGAATCCTCACTATAGGTAGAAAAATATTCGGCTACCCGAAATATTACTCGCCTCGCGTCCCTCGCGGCGGGACGAAAGCCACCCAGGCGCGCCTCGTGTGTCCAGGTTTTCATTCGCGGACCCGGGGAGAGTTCGCGGATGGGAGCAAAAACCCCGTAGTCTAAAGGGGTGACTCCTGAAGAACTTGCTACTCTCATCCGCGCGACCCTGCTGGACGCTGCTGCCGCCGGTCGCATTTCGATCGACCCTTCGCTGGTCCCCGACCCCGTGACCGTGGAGCGCCCGCGCGTGCGCGAGCATGGCGACTGGGCGACCAACGTCGCGATGCAGCTCGGTAAGAAGGCTGGCATGGCGCCGCGCGAGTTCGCGCAGATCCTCGCCGACGACCTGGCCGCTGCCGACGGTATCGACTCCGTCGAGGTCGCTGGCCCTGGCTTCATCAACATCCGCCTGGGTGCGGGTGCGGCCGGCGAGCTGGCTCGCACGATCGTCGAGGCCGGTGCTGCGTACGGCCGCAACGAGACCCTCTCGGGCCGTTCGATCAACCTCGAGTACGTGTCCGCGAACCCGACCGGCCCCGTGCACCTGGGTGGCGCCCGCTGGGCCGCTGTCGGCGATTCGCTTGCCCGCCTCATGGCCGCCTCCGGCGCAGCCGTGACCCGCGAGTACTACTTCAACGACCACGGCTCGCAGATCGACCGCTTCTCGCACTCCCTCTATGCCCGCGCCATGGGCCGCGAGGTCCCCGAGGACGGATACGGCGGCCAGTACATCGCCGACATTGCCGACCAGGTCCGCGCCGACGCGCGCGCGGCCGGCGAGCCCGACCCGATCACCCTGCCCGAAGAAGAGGCCATCGAGGTCTTCCGCGCTCGCGGCGTCGAGCTGATGTTCGCGGAGATCAAGGAGCGCCTGCACACCTTCCGGGCAGACTTCGACGTGTTCTTCCACGAGGACTCCCTGCACGCCTCCGGCGCGGTTGCCGCGGCGATCGAGCGCCTGCGTGAACGCGGCGAGATCTTCGACGAGGGTGGCGCGGTGTGGCTGCGCACGACCACCTACGGTGACGACAAGGACCGCGTCCTCATCAAGTCGGACGGCCAGGCCGCGTACTTCGCGGGCGACGTCGCCTACTACCTGAACAAGCGCGAGCGTGGTGCGGATGCCGCCATCTACCTGCTGGGCGCCGACCACCACGGCTACATCGGCCGCATGATGGCGATGTGCGCCGCGTTCGGTGACAAGCCGGGCGAGAACCTGCAGATCCTCATCGGTCAGCTCGTCAACCTGGTGAAGGACGGCGAGCCCGTGCGCATGTCCAAGCGCGCCGGCACGATCGTCACCCTCGATGACCTCGTCGATGCCGTGGGCGTGGATGCTGCGCGTTACGCCCTCGTGCGCGTGTCGATGGACACGCAGGTCGACATTGACCTGGATCTGCTCTCGCAGCACTCCAACGACAACCCGGTCTACTACGTGCAGTACGCGCACGTGCGCACCTGCAACGTGGCTCGTAACGCCGCCGAGCATGGCGTCACTCGCGACGCTGGCTTCGACCCGGCCGCCCTCGACTCCGAGGCCGATGAGGCCCTGCTGGCCGCCCTCGCCCAGTTCCCCGCGCAGGTTGCGCAGGCGACCGAGCTGCGCGAGCCGCACCGCATCGCCCGCTACCTCGAGTCCCTGGCTGCGACCTACCACGCCTGGTACGGCCAGTGCCGCGTGACGCCTCGCGGCGACGACCCGGTCGAGCCCGGCCACATCGCACGCCTCTGGCTCAACGACGCGGTCACCCAGGTGCTGCGCACCGGCCTCGGCCTCCTCGGTGTGAGCGCCCCCGAGAGGATGTGACTCGGTGAGCGAGACGGCAAGCGTCGGTACCCTCACCTGCCCGACCCCCGATGAGCGCCCCGACCTGTGGCCGTGGAGCGCTTCTCGGGAGGGTGGCGTGCTGCGCGTGGGAGGCGTCGACCTGACCAGCGTCGCCGCCGACTTCGGCACGCCCACCTTCGTGCTCGACGTCGAGGCCATGTGCGGCCGCGCCCGCGTGTGGGCCTCGGCGATGGCCGAGGAGTTCTGGGACGGCTACGGCATGAGCGGCGGCGACGCCTTCTATGCTGGCAAGGCCTTCCTGAGCGCCGACGTCGCGCGCCTCGTCGCGGCCGAGGGCCTGGGTATCGACACCGCCTCGCTCGGCGAGCTGAGCCTCGCCTTGCGCGCCGGGGTGGACCCCGACCGCATCGGCCTGCACGGTAACAACAAGTCGGATGCGGAGATCCGCCTCGCCCTCGAGGCCGGTATTCACCGCATCTTCATCGACTCGATGGACGAGGTCCACCAGATAGAGCGTATCGCGGCTGACCTCGGCGTCGTCGCGCCCGTCATGGTGCGCCTGAAGTCCGGCATCCACGCGGGCGGCAACGAGTACATCGCGACCGCCCACGAGGACCAGAAGTTCGGCCTCTCCTTGGCCACCGGCCAGGCGTACGAGGCCGTGGCCGCAATCAAGGATGCGGCGCACTTGGACTTCCGGGGCCTGCACAGCCACATCGGCTCCCAGATCTTTGGGACCGAGGCCTTTGCCGAGGCCGCGCGCATCGTCATCGACTTCGCGGCACTCCTCAAGGCCGAGCTGGATCTCGACGTTCCCGCGATCGACCTGGGCGGCGGAGTGGGCATCGCCTACACGGGCCAGGATCCGATCCCGACCTCCCCGGTCGAGGTCGCCCGCGCGCTGGCCACCGTGGTGCGCGAGCGCTGTGCCCACCATGGCCTGCCGATCCCGCACGTGTCCGTGGAGCCCGGCCGCTCGATCGCCGGCCCGTCGATGGTCATGCTCTACCGCGTTGGCGTCGTCAAGGATATTTCCCTGAAAGACGGGGGAGTGCGCCGCTACGTGGCGATCGACGGCGGCATGTCGGATAACATCCGCCCGGTCCTCTACGACGCGGCCTACACGGCGACGCTCGCTAACCGCGATCCCGCCGATGTATCTGAACTCGTGCGCTGCCGCATCGTCGGCAAGCACTGCGAGAGCGGTGACATCATCATCCGCGACATCGACCTGCCGGCCGACATCACGGGAGGCGACCTGCTGGCCGTTCCTGCTGTCGGCGCGTACGGCTACTCGATGGCCTCGAACTACAACATGCTGACGAAGCCGGGCGTGCTCGCCGTCGAGGACGGATCCGCCCGTTGGTTTATCCGTCCGCAGACGGTCGACCATCTGCTGGCCCTCGACGCAGGCCTGGAGTAAACGTCGGCCCGGAGTAACCGCCGACCTGGAGTAAACAAAGTGCGAGACGGGGAGTGCCTACGGGCGCTCCCCGTTTTGTGTGCACTCCCCGTTGCCTGCCCTATCCCCAGGGGAGTCTTTCCCCCACAAATCCGCATGCAATTCCCCCATGAGTATTTCATGATTTGAAATCTGATCGTTGGTATTCTGCGGTTTTCGCGGGGTAGTGAAAATAGGGGTTGGGGGAATTGCATGCGAAATTGGGGGAGGGTCCGCAAGGTGAGTAGTCCGGCTTAGGTAAGCCTAGGTTTTGTTGTTACTGACAAACTCTAGGATGATGGGTGCAGCTGTGAATGCAGTCGAAATCCTGACAGTGACAATCGAAAGTCGAGGAACCATGCGCCGCACTGCCGCACGCATCGGCGTCGTCGCTGCTCTCGCCCTGTCCATGGGCGTGGCCGCGGTGAACGCCCCCTCCGCCCGAGCCGAGGAGCCCGGACTCGTCTCCGCCGCCCGCGCCGACAACGATGAGATGAACTACGCGATCAACCTCGCGGGCACGAACCCCGAGGACCTCCAGCGGGCCCTCGCCCTCGTCCCCGGAGCCGGTGGCGCCGCCCTGGCCTCGTACCCGGAGATTGGTACCTTCTTCGCGCAGAGCGCCACGCCCTCGTTCGCGCCCGACCTGGCCGCCGCCCTGCGAGCGGCCGGCATCTCCATCCACTCGATCGGTCCGACGCGCGTGGCCCCCGTCCTCTACTACGAGCGCGTCGATCTGCCCACCGACAAGAAGGACGAGGCCCCGCAGTCCGGCGCGGCAGGCGGCCTGAACTCCATGCGCGATGAGACCGCGAGCGCCGCTCCCACTGAAGCGAACGAGGAGATCTTCAACTGGGGTGCCGTCGCCATGCACGCGCGCGAGGCCGAGGCAGTCAACGTGAAGCGTGCCCCTGTGACCGTCGCGGTCGTGGACTCCGGCGTTGAGGACACGCATCCGGATCTGGAGGGACGTGTCGATACGTCGCGTTCGGTGAAGTGCTCGGTGAATGGTGTCGCCACGCAGGACTTCTATGGGTGGCGCGACGAGTTCTACCACGGCACGCACGTCGCGGGCATTATTGCCGCCAACCACAACGATATTGGTATCGACGGCATCGCCCCCCAGGCGACAATCGTCGCCATCCAGGCCACCAACGACAACCGCCTCATCTACCCCGAGTACGTGACCTGTGCGTTCATGTGGGCGGCGAGCCACGGGGTGGACGTCGTGAATAACTCCTACTCGATGGACCCGTGGGTCTATTGGAGCCCGACTGACCCCGAGCAGGCTGCGGGCCTCGAGGCGGCCACGCGGTCGATTAAGTACGCGCAGGACAAGGGCCTGGCGGTTATCGCGGCGGCCGGTAACGAGGGCGTCGACATCGACAATCCGTGGATCGACAACGGATCGCCGACCGATGTTCCCACGCCGACGAAGAATCGTGCGGTGGAAGGCAGTATCCGCGTTCCCTCCATGCTCGACGGCGTCGCCCAGGTCAGCGCGGTCGGTCAGGCGTACAACGTGAAGCCGGGCCTGTCTCTGGGCCGCGCCGAGTTCTCCAACTACGGTCACACGATTGATTTTGCCGCGCCGGGCGACCAGATCTACTCCACGGCCACGACGCTCTTCTACCGCAGCGGCTACGCGGTCGCCGACGGCACCTCCATGGCGACCCCGCACGTGTCGGGCGTCGCGGCCCTCATCAAGTCGGTGCACCCGGAGCTCACGGGCGCCCAGGTCATCAAGCTGATGGAGAGGCAGGCCCTGGCTAATTACGGACGCCTCAATGAGCCGATCGACGGCAGGGAGTACCGAGGCTACGGCTTCCTCGACGCGCTCGACGCGGTCGGCGAGGCCAAGGCTGGCACGTGGGTCAAGGATTCGATCGGCTGGTGGTACCGATACGAGGACGGAACCTACCCGGCCTCGCAAGCGGCTGAGATCGGCGGGGCGACCTACCGTTTTGACGCGCGTGGCTACATGGTGACCGGATGGGTGCTCGACGACGGCCGGTGGTTCTACCACGAGGCATCGGGGGCCCAGGCGTCGGGCTGGGCCAATGTGGACGGCGCTTGGTACTACCTGCAACCCCCCACGGGCATGATGGTCACGGGCTGGGTCAGCTGGGGCAACGACTGGTACTACCTCACTCCCTCCGGTGCGATGGCCACGGGCTGGGTGCAGGTTGGGGGCGTCTGGTATTACCTGACCGCCTCGGGTTCGATGGTCACCGGCTGGCTGAATGACGGTGGCACCTGGTATTACCTGGACGCGTCCGGAGCGATGGTCACCGGCCCACTGAATGACGGCGGCTCCTGGTACTACCTGGACGCATCCGGAGCGATGGTCACCGGCTGGGTGAACGACGGCGGCTCCTGGTACTACCTGGACGCATCCGGAGCGATGGTCACCGGCACTCGGCAGGTGGATGGTACGACCTACAACTTCGGTCCGGACGGTCGCATGCTGTAGGTTTTCGAGGCTACTTGTCAAGGCGGGGCTGCACACCCTCAGGTGTGCGGCCCCGCCTTGCTGTCATGAGGGCGTGGGGGTGGCGGGTAGGGGAGTGGTTACATGTAATTCTTGCCTCTGGCCAGGTGTTGACCAATTTAAGCGACGCTAAATTGTGGCGAGTGACAAACTAAAGCATGATAGTTCTGATGGGTACATTGTCGTACTCGCTAGACCCACAACTGAAAGTCGAGGAACCATGCGCCGCAATGTTGCACGCATCGGGCTCGTCGCCGCCCTCGCCCTGTCCATGGGCGTGGCCACAGCGACCGCCCCACCCACCCGGGCCGACGATCATACCGGCCTCATCGCGCCCGCACGCGCCAGCGCCGGCTTGATGAACTACGCCATCAACCTCAGCCCTCAGGCCAGCGCCGAGGACCTTGCGCGCGCGACCTCGCTCGTCGCATCCGCCGGTGGCGTCACGCTGGCCTCCTACCCGGAGCTGGGGACGTTCTTCGCCCAGAGCGAGTCGGCCTCGTTCGCCCCGGACCTGGCTGCAGCCCTGGGGAAGGCCGGAATTTCCGTGCACTCGGTGGGCCCGACGCGCGTGGCCGCCGTGCCCGAAGGGGAGCGCCAGGCATCTCCCGACCCGCAGCCGGCCCCGCAGTCCGGCGAGGCGAGCCCGGCTCAGTCCGGAGCCCAGTCGGGCGCTCAGTCCGGAGCGCAGTCGGGTGGCCCGTCCTCCATGCGTGGACAGAGTGCGACCGAGGCCGATAAGCCCGAGGAGGTCGTCAACTGGGGTGCCCAGGCGATGAGCGCCACCGATGCGGCGGCCGTGCCGATTGCGCACGCGCCCGTCACCGTCGGCGTCATCGACACCGGCATCGACGACACGCACCCCGACCTCGTGGGTCGCGTCGACACCTCCCGTTCCGTCTCCTGCGGGCACAACGGCATCCCCTCGCAGGCGTACGGGTCCTGGCGTGACGACTACTTCCACGGCACGCACGTCGCGGGTATCATCGCTGCCAACCACAACGGCATCGGCATCGACGGCATCGCGCCGACCGCGACCCTGGTGTCCATCAAGGCCTCCAACGACGAGCAGCTCATGTACCCCGAGTACGTGACCTGCGGCTTCATGTGGGCCGCCAGCCACGGCGTCGACATTGTCAATAACTCCTACTCGATGGATCCGTGGGTCTACTGGAGCCCGAGCGATCCCGAGCAGGCTGCCGGCCTCGAGGCTGCGACCCGAGCCATCGCCTACGCGCAGGGCAAGGGGCTGGCCGTCATCGCCTCGGCCGGCAACGACGGCATGGACAACGATAACGTCACCACCGACAGTGGATCGCCGACCGACCTCGACACCCCGATCAAGGACCGCCCCGTGAAGAACGGCGTGAAGGTCCCCGCCATGGTCGAGGGGGTTAGCCAGGTCAGTGCCGCCACGCGCACCAACGTCGAGACCAAGCCCGAGTGGGCGAACCTCAAGCGCGCCGACTTCTCCAACTACGGCAAGAGCGTCGACTTCACCGCGCCGGGACAGGACATCTATTCCACCGTTCCCACGTCGATCTTCTCCTCCGGCTACGCCAAGACCAGCGGCACCTCGATGGCCACGCCCCACATCACGGGCATCGCTGCGCTCATTAAGTCGATCCACCCGGGCTTCCAGGGCAAGCAGATCACCGACCTCATGCGCAAGCAGGCCGCCATGGAATACACGCGCCTGGAAGCACCCGAGGATGGCAAGGAATTCCGCGGCTACGGCTTCATCAACGCGCTGACCACCATGCGCCGCGACCAGCCCCAGCCGACCGTCCAGACCCTGCAGTACCGGGTCGGTAAGGGTGAATGGAAGGACGTGCACGGCGCGACTCTGCCGGCCGGTCCCGTCACCTTCTACACCGAGGCCATCGCCCCGATCAGCCACCTGCACATGGACGTCGCCGGCCTGGCTGCCGTCGACCGCGACGGCTCGGGCAAGTACTTCGACACGGCACTGGGCGTCTCGATTGAAAACGTGGACCTCAGCGCCCTCCTGCCCGAGGGAACGGACTCCGTGACCGCCCGCGTCCAGGTCAGCGCCACCGGCATCAACTTCGATCGCCAGGCCGATGACGACACGGGCCGCGAGGCCGTCTTCACCGTCGCGCGCGACCCGAACGCCGCCGTGACGCCGGCCCCCGCGCCCGATGCTGACGCGACGCCCGCGCCGTCGGGCCCCGCCAAGGCCGGTATCACCGCCCCTGCGCGCAGCACCGACCAGCTGCCCGCCAACTACGCGGTCAACCTGCCCAAGGGCACCGATAACGCCACCTTCCAGCGCGCGGCGGCCCAGGCCTCGTTCCTGGGAGGACTCGTCCTGGCCCAGTACCCGGCCTTCGGCACGTTCTTCGTGCAGTCGGCATCGCCCACCTTCTCGCCCGACCTGGGCGCGGCGCTCGTGAAGGAGGGGATCAGCTACGACTCGATCGGCCCGACCCGCCAGGCGCCCGTCGGCGGTAACGAGGCCGTGGTTCCCATCTCCTACGAGACGCGAGTCGCGGCGGACGCGGCGATCGCGGCCGCGCCCCGCTCCCAGGGAGCGCAGGGTGACCAGGATGCTGCCCTCACCCCGGACCCGCAGACCGGCAACGGATGGCACCTCCAGGCCCTGCGCGCCCTCGAGGCGCAGGGCGTGGACGTCATGCGCGCGCCCGTCACGGTGGGCATCATGGACCAGTCCGTCGATGACACCGTGCCGGACCTGGTCGGACAGGTCGACCACGACAAGTCCGTGTCCTGCTCGTTCAACGGCATCCCGAACCGCGACCCCGCCGCGTGGCGCTGGGACGACGCGACCCACGGCACGCACGTGGCCGGCTCGATCGCCGCGAAGCACGATGGCGTGGGCGTGGACGGCGTGAACCCGACCCTGCGCATCGCCGCGATCAACGTGGCCTCGCGCAACGGCGGATTCTTCTACCCCGAGTACATCGTGTGCGGCTTCGTGTGGGCCGCCGACCACGGCATCTCGGTCACCAACGGTTCGTACTACGTGGACCCGTGGAAGTACTGGCTCCCCAACGATCCCGAGCAGGCCGCGGGCCAGGAGGCCGTGCAGCGCGCGGTTGACTACGCGACCTCGAAGGACGTCATCAACGTGGTGGCCGCCGGTAACTTCTCGACGGACCTGGACAACCTGCCCACGACCGACGACTCGGCTCCCGGCGATACCTGGGGTGCGCACGAGCGCGACGTGACGGGCGCCGTCTACATGCCGCCGAAGCTGCGCGGCACGCTTTCGGTGTCCGCGCTGCAGCTGCCCGAGGGCGCCGACCCAGCCACCGGCGTGCTCGAGCCGGCGTCCTGGTCGAACTGGGGCGCGACGAGCGTCGACTTCGCTGCCCCCGGCGCGAAGATCTACGCGCCGCTGACGAGCTGGTACGGCAAGGCCTACGGCAACCTGTACGGCACGTCGCAGGCCTCGCCCCTGGCGGCCGCCGTCATTGCGACGCTGCGCCAGGTCCACCCGGAGATGAACGCCGAGCAGATTATCGCCCTGGCGAAGAAGCAGGCGGGGGATCCGTCGAACTGGGATCGCCTCAAGCCCGTCGAGGGCCGCGAGTACCGGGGCGCGGGCCTGCCCAACGCCCTGGACGCTGTCCTCAAGGATCAGGCGAAGCCCGTCATCGGCAGCGTCGAGTACTCCACCGATGGCACCACGTGGCAGCCACTGGCGGGGGAGAGCGTGGCCGGACGCGTCTCCATCCGCGTGACCGTCACCGGTCCGGTGACCTCCGCGCGTCTCCTCGTCGGTGAGCGCGAAGTCGCGATCGGCGTGGGCAACGGCGCCTTCGAGGGTAACTCGGTGACGCTGCAGGCCGACGGCGTGGATGTGTCCCACCCGAACGGCACGGGACGCTTCGCGGGCGCTGCGACGGTCACGGTCGAGGCCTCCGGGCGCAACGCTGATCCGCGGGCCGACGACGACGCGACGCTCCAGGTTCCCTTCACCGTCAGCCCCGACCAGGTCGGCCCGGACGAGGCCCGCTCGGGTCGCTGGGTGTCCGGCGCGTTCGGCTGGTGGTGGCGCTACGAGGACGGCACCTACCCGACCTCGACGCAGCTGCGCATCGACGGGGCGATCTACCGCTTCGACGCGCGCGGCTACATGGTGACCGGCTGGGTCAGCGAGGGCGGCCACTGGTTCTACTACGGACCCTCCGGTGGCCAGGCAGCGGGCTGGGTGAGCGTGCGTGGCACCTGGTACTACCTGGATCCCATCAGCGGCGAGATGGCGAGTGGTTGGACCAAGGTGCGCGACACCTGGTACTACCTGGGCTCCTCGGGCGCGATGCGCACCGGCTGGATGCGCGACGGCTCCACCTGGTACTACCTGGCTGATTCTGGTGCGATGGCCACGGGCTGGGCGCGCATCGGTTCCTCCTGGTACCACTTCGCCACCTCCGGCGCGATGAGCACCGGCTGGGTGAAGGACGGCGGCTCCTGGTTCTACCTGTCTTCCTCCGGGGCGATGGTGACCGGGGCACGCTGGATCGACGGCACGCGCTACGTGTTCGACGACGAGGGACGCCTCCAGGAGTAGGCATCACGAGGCCGGGGCTTCCTCCCGGCTGAACGCTCAGGGGCCGCGC